>JAJZVL010000106.1 GCA_021845725.1 Actinomycetes bacterium
GACGTGCCGTTCGTCATCGAGCACGGCCAGACGGTCTGCAAGCTCACCTTCGAGCGGATGCTCGAGCCGCCCGACATCCTCTACGGCCCGACGATCGGCTCGTCGTACCAGCGCCAGGGCGAGACGCTCAGCCGCCACTTCCGGCGCGCGAGGCCCTGATCTCGGGGGGGCGCCCGCCTCAGCTGCCGGCACCAGCGACCTCGAGGCGGACTCTCGCCCGCTCGAGCGCCGCTTCGGCTTCTGCGAGCTCGAGGTCCTCGGCGACCACCCCCTCGCCCTCTCCTCCCGCGTGACCCGCTCCGCCCGCGCCTGCTCCGCCCGTGCCCGTCCCGGCCCGGCCCTGTGCGGCACGAAGCTCTTCTACACGTGCCTCGGCCTCGGCACGCGCCCGTTCGGCGCGGGCGACGTCGATCTGGCTGGCGAGCTCCGCGGTGCCGGCGAGAAGCGTCACCCGGGTGGCTCGGGCCTCGCTGGCGCCGAGACCCAGACCCGTCTCCACCTGGAGGTACCCGCCGTGCACCGCCATGTGCACCGGGTCCCCCTCCGCCGGGTCGACACGCACACGACCTGGCACCACGTCGGTGACGAGCGGCGTGTGCCCGTTGAGCACGGTCAGGTCGCCGTCACTGCTGCGCAGCACGACAGCGCGCGCATCGACGTGAAGGAGCTGGGACTCCGGCGTGAGCACCGACACCTCGAAGGCGCCGTCGGGCATCAGCGCGCCTCGGCCTCGAGGGTGCGGGCCTTCTCGAGCACGGAATCGGCGCCCCCGACGTTGAAGAACGCCTGCTCGGGGACGTCATCGAGGTCTCCTTTGACCAAGGCCTCGAACGACTCGACCGTCTCTTGGATCGGCACCGTGATGCCCTTGAGGCCGGTGAAGGCCTCGCCCACGTTGAAGGGCTGAGAGAGGAAGCGCTGGATCTTGCGTGCCCGCGACACCGTGACCCGGTCCTCCTCGGACAGCTCGTCGATCCCGAGGATGGCGATGATGTCCTGCAGCTCGCGGTAGCGCTGGAGCACGCCCTGGACCTGGCGTGCCACCTGGTAGTGGCGCTCCCCCACCACCTCGGGCGCGAGGATGTTGGACGTCGAGGCGAGGGGTGTCACCGCGGGGTAGATCCCGAGCGCCGCGATCTGGCGTGAGAGCTCGGTCGTCGCGTCGAGGTGCGTGAACGTCGTGAACGGCGCAGGGTCGGTGTAGTCGTCCGCCGGGACGTACACGGCCTGGATGGAGGTGATCGACTTCCCGCGGGTGGAGGTGATCCGCTCCTGCAGCTCGCCCATCTCGTCGGCGAGCGTCGGCTGGTAGCCGACGGCGGAAGGCATTCGCCCGAGCAGCGTGGACACCTCCGATCCGGCCTGGACGAACCGGAAGACGTTGTCGATGAAGAGCAGCACGTCCTGGTTCTGCACGTCACGGAAGTACTCGGCCATGGTCAGCGCAGCGAGCCCCACGCGCAGGCGCACGCCGGGCGGCTCGTCCATCTGGCCGTAGACCAGCGCGGCGCGGTCGATCACGCCGGACTCCTTGGTCTCGATCCACAGATCGGTCCCCTCGCGGGTGCGCTCCCCGACCCCGGCGAAGATCGATACACCGCCGTGGAGGGTGGCGACCCGGTTGATCATCTCGAGGATGATGACCGTCTTGCCGACGCCTGCGCCGCCGAAAAGGCCGATCTTGCCGCCCTGCACGTACGGCTCGAGCAGGTCGATGACCTTGATGCCCGTCTCGAACATCTTGCGCTGCGGCTCGAGCTGGTCGAAGTCAGGCGGCGGCCGATGGATCTCCCAATAGTCCGCGACCTCGCCGATGTCCTTGGTGTCGAGCGGCTCTCCGAGCACGTTGAAGACGTGGCCCAAGACCGCGTTGCCGACCGGCACGGTGAGGCCTCGACCGAGGTTCCGTACCGGGGCACCGCGCACCAGACCGTCGGTCGGGCGCATGCAGATGCAGCGCACCCTCCCCTCGCCGATCTGCTGGGCGACCTCGGCGGTCACCGTGATCTTCTCACCTTCGAGGTCGACGTCGACCTGGACGGCGTGGTTGATCTCGGGCAGCGCGTGCGGCGGGAACTCGACGTCGATCACCGGTCCCGCGATCCCGACGACGCGCCCGTTCTCGAGCGCGCGTCCTGCGACGGCCGGCCTCTCGGGTGCGGTGATGGCCATGGGTGGTCAGGCTCCCTTCGATTGGCGGAGCGCCTCCGCTCCACCGACGATCTCCATGATCTCGGTCGTGATCGCGTCCTGCCGCGCTCGGTTCATGATACGGGTGAGCGTGCGGACCAGCTCGTCCGCGTTCTCGCTCGCCGCGGCCATCGCGCGCTGCTGGGCGGTGAAGAACGACGCGGCTCCCTCGAGCATCGCGGTGAAGATCTCCGACTCGACGGCCCGCGGCGCGAGCCGGCTGAGGAGCGTCTCGACGTCGGGCTCGAACTCGGTGTAACCGCCCGACGCGAGGTCGCCCGCTGGCGCGGTGCCAGACCCATGCTCGCCCGCCTGACTCTCGCCGGCGCGCGACGAACCCGTGGCGGCGCCTGCCTCGCCAGGTGCCGCGACGCTCCCGACGTCCGCGACGGCGGCATGCCCGGGCTCGGGGAGCGGGAGGAGCTGGTGGGTCTCGACGAACTGGCTGCCCGCCGAGCGGTAACGGGTCGAGACGAGGAGCACCTGCTGCACCTCCCCTGCGAGGAAGGGGGCCGAGACGGCCGCGGCGACACTACGGGCGTCAGCCCAGGAGGGACGCTCGCTCATCCCCTGGAACGACCGCTCCACCTCCTGATGGCGAAAGCGGAAGTACGACGGTGCTTTCTTCCCGACCGTGAACAGCCGCACGGCGATGCCGCGTGCCGAAAGGTCGGCAACCAGCCGCTCGGTCGCCCGCAACGTCGAGGCGTTGTACGCCCCGGCGAGCCCACGATCGGCCACGATCGAGACGACCACGACCGCCTGGCGCTCCGACGGCTCGCCGAGCAGCTTCTGGGCCGCCGCGGGGTCACCCTTCGCCGCCTCGACGACGATGCGCGCCATGCCCTCACGGTACGGGCGGTTCGCGGTCATGCGGGTGAGCGAGCGCACGATCTGGGACGCCGCGATCAGCTCCATGGCCCTCGTGATCTTCTTCGTGGACTGGATGCTGCGGATCCGCCGCCGCAGCGCACGCTCCTGGCCCCCGGGCATGTCTCAGTCGGCCTTCCCGGTGTCGAATCCCTCGAGGAAGGCCCGCAACGCCCCGTCGAGCTCGGGCTCGTCAGGGAGCTGGCCGGTGGTCCGGATCTTCTCGAGGAGCTCGGGATGGTTGGCGCGCACGAATTCGCGCAGCTCGGTCTCGAAGCGTCGCACCTGGTCGACGGGGACCGTGTCCGCCCACCCGTGCGTCCCCGCGTAGATGACCACGACCTGCTCTTCGACGGAGAGCGGCTCGTTCTGCGGCTGCTTCAGGAGCTCGGTCAGCCGGTAGCCGCGGTCGAGCTGCGCCTGAGACACCCGGTCGAGCTCCGAGCCGAACGTCGCGAAGGCCTCGAGCTCGCGGAACTGCGCGAGGTCGAGCTTCAAGGTGCCCGAGACGGATCGCATGGCACGCACCTGCGCGGCGCCGCCGACTCGTGACACCGAATTGCCCACGTCGATGGCGGGCCGGATCCCTGCGTAGAAGAGATCGGACTGCAGGTAGATCTGGCCGTCGGTGATCGAGATGACGTTGGTCGGGATGTACGCCGAGATGTCGCCGGCTTTGGTCTCGATCACGGGAAGCGCCGTGAGCGACCCGCCGCCGAGATCGTCGGAGAGCTTCGCCGCGCGCTCGAGCAGCCGACTGTGGAGATAGAAGACGTCGCCGGGATAGGCCTCGCGGCCCGGCGGGCGACGCAGCAGCAGCGAGATCTGGCGGTAGGCCTCGGCTTGCTTGGAGAGGTCGTCGTAGACGATGAGCGCGTCCTCGCCGTGCTCCATCCAGTGCTGGCCCATCGCGCATCCCGCGTAGGGGGCAAGGTACTTGAAGGGCGCAGGATCCCCGGCCGAAGCCACGACGACGACGGTGTACGCCAGCGCGCCGAAGCTCTCGAGCGTGCTCACGGTCTGGGCGACCGACGAGTTCTTCTGGCCGACGGCGACATAGATGCACTTCACACCGGCGTCGCGCTGGTTCAAGATGGTGTCGACTGCGATCGTGGTCTTGCCGGTCTTGCGGTCGCCGATGATGAGCTCGCGCTGGCCGCGGCCGATCGGGGTCATCGAGTCGATCGCCTTGATGCCGGTCTGCAGCGGCTGGGCGACCGGCTGGCGGCCGACGATCCCCGGTGCCTGCACCTCCATACGGCGCGTGGTCTGGGTCGCGACAGGGCCCTTGCCGTCGAGCGGCTCGCCCAGCGCGTTGACCACCCGGCCCAGCAGCGCGTCACCCACTGGCACCGAGAGGATCCGGCCGGTCGCCTTCACGACCTGCTCTTCCTCGAGGTTGTCGACGTCGCCGAGGACGACGGCCCCGATCGTGTCTTCGTCCAGGTTGAGCGCGAGGCCGAGGGTGCCGTCCTCGAACTCGAGCAGCTCGTTCACCGCGGCGCGCGGGAGCCCCGACACGCGGGCGATCCCATCGCCCACCTCGACGATGCGCCCGATCTGCTCCGCCTCGACGAGCGGGACGTACTCGGCGACGTGGCGCCGGAGCGCCTCGGTGATCTCCTCGGCGTTGATGGTCAGCTCGGCCATGTCAGCTTCCTCGGCTCTCCTCGGTTCCTCGGGTCTCCCGGCTCGTGCCGGCCGGCCCTCCCGCTCCTTCGTCGTGTCCACTCGGTCCGGGCAAGACGTCCTGCCCAGCCTGCTCCTCGTGTGCGGCGCGCCCGGACCGTCCGAAGCCCAGATCGGTCCACCCCTTCGCTGCGACGTGCTCGCGCAGCCGCTCCAGCCGCCCACGCGCGGTCGCGTCCAGCTCGAGGTCGCCGATCTCGACGCGTACGCCCGCAAGCAGCGCGGGGTCGACCGTCACCTGCAGCTCCACCGGCGCCCCGGCGAGGCGGGACAACCGCTCGGAGAGGCTGCGGCGCTCCTCGGCGTCGACCTCCTGGCCCGCGCGCACCCGGGCGACTCGCCATCCTCGGGCGTTGGCCACCTGCTCAACGAGCCAGTCGAGCGTCCCGACCACGTCACGCGGCCGGCCGCCCACGATCGCGTAGTCGGCCAGGCGCAGGGTGGCAGGGTGGACCTTGCGGGCGAGCAGGTCGTCGACGACCTCCCGGCGCAGCGAGGCCGGCAGGTCCCGGTCACCCAGCGCAGCGCGCAGCTCAGGCGTGGCCCCGACGATGCGAGCGAAGCGGAAGAGCTCGTCCTCGACCGCCTCGAGCTCGGGAACCGACAGATCCTCGAACACCGCGGCGGCGTACCCGCCGACACGCTCGCGGGCCTCCCGGTGCCCAAGCGCCTCCTCTGTGATCGCCCCCTGCTCCACCACCTGGCGCAGCCGGTTCGCCACCCAGCTGATCGCGGCCGGGACCTCCTGCGCGTGCACCGCCCCGGCTGCGAAGGCACACAGCCGCGCCGCCGGTTTGCTCACCTTCGCGACGAAGAGGTCCAAGACGACCGCCCGGCGGGCGCGGCCTGGCACGGTGACGTCGGTCAGCGCGGCATGCAGGTCCGCGTTCGTGTGCAGCAGGTGGTCGACGGCAGCAACGTCGCTCGCAAGCTCGGCGCGAGCGTCGGCCGTCGTCATGTCGACCACGGCGGCGGCATAGCCCTGGACGGCGGGGTTCACGGCTCGGCGTCTGCGGTGGCCGCGGCCGCCGCCGCGCCCGGTTCGCCCGTCTCCCGGGCAAGCGCCTCGACGGCCTCTTGGATCAAGTCGCGGTGGGCGGCCCGGTCCATCTCGCGCCCGATGATCCGCTCGACGACCTCCACCACGAGGTCACCGAGCTGGCGGGCGGCATCCTCCAGCGCACGCTGGCGGGCGAGACGCACCTCTGCGTCGGCGCTCGTGACAAGCCGCTCGTACTCACGCTGGCCACGTTCACGAGACTCCTCTGCGAGCCGTTCGGCCGTTCGCTGAGCCTGCTCGATGATCTCACGTGCCTGGACGCGTGCGTGCTCGAGGGCGGCACGGCGGTCCGCGTCTGCGAGCGCGGCATCGGCTTTCGCCTGGTCCGCAGCTGCGAGCTCTCCGCGGATGGCCTCCTGGCGCTCGGAGAGCATCTTGTTGAGCGGCGGCAGGATGTACTTGCCGACCATGAGCAGGACGACGAGGAAGGCGACGATCTCTGCGATGAACGTCCCGTTCGGGACGATGAACACACTCGAGAGCATTGCAGTCGGCGGCCTTCCCTACTTCTTGTAGAGCACGAAGATGAAGAGGACGGTGAAGGCGAGGTTGATGAAGTACATCGCTTCCACCAAGCCGACGGTCAGGAACATGATCGTGAACAGCCGGCCCTGCGCCTCGGGCTGGCGCGCGACGCCGGCAATGGTCTGGCTGCCGGCCAAGCCGTCGCCGATGGCGGCGCCGATGGCGCCCCCACCGAGGGCGAGCCCGCCGCCGATCATGGCCCCGCCGAGCTGGAGGCCCTCTTGGGTCGGGGTTACTGGCATGGGTTCCTTTCTCCTCCTTGTGACGAGAGCGAGATCTGCGTGGACGGTTGCGATCAGTGCTGGTCGGC
>JAJZVL010000107.1 GCA_021845725.1 Actinomycetes bacterium
GGCGCGCGCGATCTGGCGCATCTTGTCGGTGCCGGTGTCGGACGCGAGAACCCCGCGCATGAGCACCACACCGGTGCCGATCCCGATCAGGCCGGCGACCAAGGCCAGGATCAGCCAGATCGTGTCGGCAGAGCCCAAGTGGAAGGCCTGGTAGCCGCCTTCCGCTACGACGGGGTGCACCATCCTCGCTGTCCTTTCCCCCTCGATCCGTCCTGTGTTCGCTGACGATGCGCCGGCGGGACGCCGGCGCCTTCTCCTTCGGTGACTGCGTGGGTCTTCTTCGGTTGCGTCAATTCTGTCTCGTCTGTCCCGCCCGTCCCGCCCCGAACGAGCGGCCGGCCGTTCCCGACCGGCCACCGAGGCCGCACGAGCGCGGCCACCGACGGAGCCGGGCAGGAGGACGTTGCTCGAGGGCGCGGCCGCCCGAGGCGCACGGGACGATAGCCACATCGCCGCAGGTCGGCAAGCACCACACACGCAAGGGCTGCCTGCCGGTGCGGCGAGCCCCTCTCATCGGTCCTCCGTCACCCCGGCGCGGTCTTCTTCCTCACGCTTCCCCACCAGCTCGTAGTCGGGGTTCAAGATGGCCAGCCTTCTCCCCCACGCACCAACCATCCCCTCGGCGACGAGCCTGGCGCCCGGCACGATGCCGGGGATCTTCGGGCGTCCCTGGAAGACGAGGAGGATGCCTCCGCTGCGGTCCGCGAGGGTCGCCTCGAGGTTGGGCGTACCTCCTCTGGGCTGCACCCTTACGGACTTCACCCTCCCGGCGACACGGACGCGCTGGCGCCACTCGACCTCTCCAATCGGCACGGCGTTCGTCGCGCGCCGGGCGAGCGCCCGGTCCGCCTCGGTGAGCTGCGCGTCGCGCGCGCGCTCGTCTCTCCCCTCCTCGGGCACGGGCCGTGTCGCCGCGCCACGCGCTGGCCGCGCCGCCGCGCCACGCGGCGCCTCGGGCCCAGGCGCGCCCGTCTCGGCGGTCTGCCCACCACCCCTCGCGGCGGGCTGCACGACTGGCTCGGCGGGCTGCACGACTGGCTCGGCGGGCTGCACGACTGGCTCGGCGGGCTGCACGACTCCGGCGGGAGCACCCTTTTGCTCGGGCGCCGGTCGTGCGCCGCTGGCGCCGGCGCCACTCCCTCCAGCCTCGGCACTCCCGGCAGCCCCGGCACTCCGGGCGGCCCTTGCAGCACGGGAGGCTGCCCGCTCGGCCACCCGCTGGGCGAAGCCGGTGCGGGACTCAGCACGCGCGGAGCTGGCACGCAGGTTGTACGGCACGATGGTCGCGCTCACGTGCGGGACCTGGCTCACGACGCCTGCGATCTTGTCGGCCGTTCGGTCATGGAGGAGACGCTGCCAGCCCCACTCGAACCCACGACGAGGGAGGAGGACGGTGCACTCGGTGTCGCCGTCCGCGACGGTCTCGGCCGCGAGCTCGAGAGCGGCACGCCCGAGACGGCGGTCGGGGACCTCCACGATGTCGAGGGGCAGCCTCGAGCCACCCAGACGGCTCCATTCCTGCTCGAGCTCGCGCGTGGCAGCCGAGTCGATGTCGAAGTGCACGGCCCGCAGCTCGTCGGGCGCGAGCGTGCGGGCGTACTGGATCGCCCGTACGGTCGCCATGTCGAGGCTGTCGACCAGGACGACGACCGTGTGGCGGCGAAGCAGCGGTGCCTCCGTCGCCTCGGCGGCGCTCACCTCGAGCTCCTCGCCCTCCCGAACGTACTGCCGGTGCATCCTGATGAGCCCCCAGTACATCAGGGGACCCACGAGGACGACGATCCAGGCACCCTCGAAGAACTTCGCGAAGGCGAAGATGAGCACCACGCTCGCCGTGAGCACGGCTGCGAAGCCGTTCACCACGACCTTGCGCCGCCAGTGGTGGCCCCTGTGCGTGAGGTGGTGCTTGAACAGCCCGGACCCGGCCATCGCGAACCCGGTGAACACGCCGATCGCATAGAGGGCCACGAGCGCATCGACGTTCGCCCGGAACGCCAGGATCAGCGCGAGGGACAGGACCGTCAGCACGATGATCCCACTCGAGAACGCGAGCCGGTGGCCGCGCCGCGTGAGCTGGCGCGGCAGGAACTGGTCCCCAGCCACGAAGCTCGCGAGGTACGGGAACCCGTTGAAGCTGGTGTTGCCGCCGGTGTAGAGGATGAGCAGGGTCGCGATCTGCACGATGTAGAAGATGGGGCCGTGCCCTGCGACGGCAATGACCTCCTGGGAGAGCACGGTCGGAGAGCCCGCCGCATACGGGACCGCATGGGTCCATCGGGCGAGCATGGTGACCCCGAAGACGAGGAAGGCGAGGACCGAGCTCATCGCGACGAGCGTGACGCGCGCGTTGCGCGCCTCGGGGCGGCGGAAGGCGCTCACTCCGTTCGAGATCGCCTCGAGCCCGGTGAGCGAAGACCCGCCGTTGGCGAACGAGCGCAGGAGCGAGATGAACGCGAGCCCCATCAGGAGACCGCTCCCGGGCGTGCCGAAGTGGTGACCGAAGATGAGGTCGTGCGGCGGGATCCTTCGAGGATGCAGGTCCCCGAGCGCGGCTTCGATGTACCCCGCGACGATCACCCCTCCGAGGCTGAGCACGAAGAAGTAGGTAGGGATCGCGAAGTACTTCCCCGCTTCCCGGATGCCGCGCAGGTTGCCGAGGAGCAGCAGCAGCACGACACCGACCGTGATCGGCACGGTCCACGGCACGAGCGAGGGGACGGCACTGGTGAGCGCCGCCGTCCCTGCCGACGTCTGCACCGCGACCGTGACCGTGTAGTCGATGAGGAGGGCGACGGCCGCGATCTGGGCGACCTTGGGCCCGAAGTTGTCCCGGGCGACGACGTAGGAGCCGCCTGCCTTCGTGTAGAGCTGGATGACGTCCAGGTACGACAGGGTCACGAAGAAGAGCACGCCGAGGATCGCCAGGGTGACGGGAACGACCAGGGTGAAGGCCGCGAGCCCGACGTAGGGCACGAGCTGGGTGAGCATCTCCTCGGTGCCGTACGCCGAAGAGGAGATGCAGTCCGGCGCGAGGACGCCGAGCGCGGTGGGCCGGCCGAGCCGCTCGTGCTTCAGCTGCTCGGAGACGAGCGGAGGTCCGAGCAGCTTGTTCTTCAGGCGGTAGCGGAACGACTCGGGGTAGGCCGCGCCCGAGTCGACGGGGATCGCCGCGGGCGGTGTCACCGACGACGGCGCGAGCGGACCGGCACCCGGGCTCTTGCCCCTCGGCGACACCGGGGCGGAACGAGCCGGCCGCCCGGCGAGCGGCTCTGTCCCGCCGGCCTTCGCGCCCGGCGCGCCGTCGCGACCCTCGTCGCGTTCGAGGCGATCGGCCGCGCTCGGGCCGTGATCGGGATCGGACATCCGCAGAAGCGTAGAGCCACGCCGCGTGGCGGCGTTTCCGCGCCAGAGACGAGGGCTCCGGGGACCTGCCGGGGAGCCACCGGATCGCACGGTGACACCCGCTCGCTTTACACGTGACGACGCACCGTGTAGCACTACCCGAATGCACGTGGTCGTGGTGGGATGCGGAAGGGTCGGGTCGGGCCTCGCCGCGTCCTTGTGCCACGAAGGCCACAGCGTCGCCATCATCGACCGGGACCCGCGTGCCTTCCGCCGGCTGCCCTCGGACTGGCCGGGGCAGCGGGTGCACGGATCGGGTTTCGATCGCGACTACCTCGACCAGGCCGGCGCGGGCCGGGCAGACGCGCTGGCCGCCGTCACGAACGGCGACAACAGCAACATCCTGACGGTTCGCATCGCGCGAGAGACCTACGGCATCACCCATGTCGTCGCCCGCATCTACGACCCCCGGCGTGCGGAGATCTACCAGCGGCTGGGGATCCCGACCGTCGCGACCGTGACGTGGACGATCGACCAGGTCCGCCGGCGGCTGCTGCCCGACACGGTGGCCACGGAGTGGTCGGACGCGTCCGGCAGGCTCCGGC
This sequence comes from Actinomycetes bacterium, assembly GCA_021845725.1. Lineage (GTDB taxonomy): Bacteria > Actinomycetota > Acidimicrobiia > Acidimicrobiales > RAAP-2 > JAJYVT01. The sequence continues at coordinate 3,948 of JAJZVL010000107.1, forward strand.
TCGTCGAGCTCGAGCTTCCCGACGCCTGGGCGGGCCGGCGGCTCGGTGACATCGACGTGCCAGGGGAGATCTCCCTCGTGTCGGTCACGAGGGCGGGCGTGCCGCGGCTCCACGCAGACGACTTGATCGGCCAGGAGGGCGATCTCCTCTACCTTGCGATCAGCGACGACGCCCTCGGGGATCTCGAGCGGCGCTGCGCCTCGGGCCCCGGCGAGGATGCAGGCCCCGGCGCACCGGAGAAACGGCGATGAAGGTCGCGATCGCCGGTGCGGGGAGCGTCGGCACCGCCATCGCGCGAGACCTCGCGGCGAACGGCCACGAGGTGCTCGTCCTCGAGCAGGATCCCGAGCTGGTCGAGCAGCGACGCAGCGAGCTCCCCGGCGTGCAGTGGATCGCGGCGGACGCCTGCGAGGTTGCCTCGCTCGACACGGCGGGCTTCGCAGTCGTCGACGTGGTCGTCGCGGCCACCGGAGACGACGAGGACAACCTCGTGGTGTCGCTGCTCGCGAAGCAGGAGTTCGCAGTGCCACGAGTCGTCGCACGCGTGAACAACTCCAAGAACCAGTGGCTGTTCAACGAGAGCTGGGGCGTGGACGTCTCGGTGTCCACCCCGCAGCTGCTCACCGCCCTGGTCGAAGAAGCCGTCTCGGTCGGCTCGCTGGTGCGCCTGCTGCAGTTCCAGGGCGGCACCACGCACCTCTTCGAGGTGACGCTCGCAGAGGATTCGCCGGCCGCGGGTGTCGCGATCGCCGAGCTCGGGGTACCTCGCGACGCCACGGTCGTCGCGATCGTGCGTCGGGACCGCCTCGTCGTCCCCCGCGGCGACACCGTCCTGCAGTCCGGCGACGAGGTCCTCGTGCTCGTGACCGCCGACGTCGAAGAGACAGTCCACACGCTGTTCATCGGCAGCTGATTCGCTCATCGGCAGCTGGTTCGCTCCTGCCGAGCCCGTGCTCCCACCCTGCCCTGCGACGCTCGTGCGGCGGGCGGTGGCCCCATACCCAGAGCCCGAGGCGTGCAGCCCTACGATTGCCACGTGAGAGCGGCGTTCTTCGACCTCGACAAGACGGTCATCGCCAAGGGATCGATCCCGGCCTTCGGCCGGTCCTTGCGGCGCGGTGGCCTCGTCAACAGGCGAGTCGTCCTGCGCGCCCTGATCGGTCAGCTGATCTACCTCCACCTCGGGGCCGACGAGCACCGCCTGTCACGGATCCGCGAATCGATGCTCACCCTCACGAAGGGCTGGCCCCGCGATCGGGTCCGCGAGATCGTGCGCGAGACCCTCCTCGAGACGGTCGAGCCGCTCATCTACAACGAGGCGCTCGAGCTGATGGAGGCGCACCACCGTGCTGGAGACCGCGTCTACCTGGTCTCGGCCTCTCCAGAGGAGATCGTCGTGCCGCTCGCCGAGCTGCTCGGCGCAGACGGGGCCATCGCGTCGGCCGGGGAAGTCGACGACGACGGCCGCTACACGGGAAAGATGGCCTTCTACGCGTCGGGCAGCGGAAAGGCGGAGGCGATCCGGGCCCTCGCGGCGCGCACCGGCCTCGACCTCGCCGAGTCGTGGGCGTACTCGGACTCAGCGACCGACCTGCCCATGCTCGAGACGGTCGGGCACCCTGTCACGGTGAACCCCGACCGCGTCCTCGCCAGGATCGCCCGAGAGCGCGGATGGGAGACCCGCCAGTTCACGAAGCCCGTGCGCCTCCGAAATCGCATGACCATGCGCACGCCGTTGCTCACGACCGGTCTCGCCCTGGGCGCCGGTGCAGTCGCGCTGTGGTGGAGCCGCAGGCACGCGCGCCCTTCGCGTCGCCACAAGCGCCCAGAGACCCCCGTTCGATCGGGTGCAGTCGACAACCCGGTCGCATCGGCTGTGGCGCTCGTCTCGCTGCGCCACGCGCACTGAAGGCGAGCGGCAGCCGCGAGCGAGCGGTCAGCGCGACCAGGCAGGGCGGCGCCACGCGAACGAGCAGCGCGGAGGCCGCTCGATGGAGCCGCGCGTGGGCGGCGCGATCAGGCCGCGCGCAGGCGACGTGCCGCGACAACGCCGACGGCGACCAGCAGGGCGAGGATGAGGAGCTTCTTCATGCTCTGATGGTAGCCCTCAAACGGTGAGCAAGTCCCGTGCGCCCGTGTCCGACGACGGGTGCCGAAGCTTCGACATCGCCCGTGCCTCGATCTGGCGGATGCGCTCCCGAGTGAGGTTGAAGTACTCCCCGACCTCTTCGAGCGTCCTCGGCTCGCCCCGGTCGAGGCCGAAGCGCAGCCGCAGGATCTCGCGCTCGCGCTCGTCGAGCGGCGAGAGAAGGCGCCCGATCTCCTCGGGGAGGAGCGACACCGCAGCGACCTCGAAGGGCGACTCGGCAGACCGGTCCTCGACGACATCGCCGAGCTCTGCGTCTCCGTCCTCACGCAGGGGCTCGGAGAGGGACAGCGGCTCCGCACGGAACCGCAACGCCTCGATGAGCTTGTCCTCGGGCATCTCGACTTC
>JAJZVL010000108.1 GCA_021845725.1 Actinomycetes bacterium
CGGGGCTTGTCCTCGCCTTCTGCGGAGCCGGGACCATCGCGGGCGCCAGCCAAGCGAAGCATGCCAAGAAGGGCTTGTCGGGCGTCTCGGGGAAGCTGACCATTGGCGTCTTCAATCCGTTCAGCGGCAACACAGCCAGCTTCGGGCCGCTCATGATGTCGGGCTGCATCCCGGCAGCTCGGCTGGTCAATGGTGATGGCGGGATCTTCGGCCACGATCTGACCTGTCTGCCTGTCGACACGAGGGGCGACCCGGTCGACGCGGTGCCTGCCGCAGACAAGCTGATCGCCACGGGCAAGAACCTCATCATGGTCATCGGGCCCAGCTCCGACGAGGCGCTCGCGACGGTGCCGATCTTTCAGGCTGCCAAAGTTCCCATGTTCCCTGACGCGGGCAACGCCGCATTCGACAAGAGCAAGTACACGTACCTGTGGCGCCTGATCCCCCCCGACGCGGCGACCGGTGTCGCGATGGCGATCTGGGCGCACAAGATGGGGTACAAACGGGGGGCGAACATCTACACATCCGCCACCGGGTACGGGACAGGGCCCGCTGGGATCGACGCTGGTTTTCCGGCTCTAGGGGGCAAGATCGTCTACGACGGCGTGCTCACCCCGGGGCAACCCACGTACGAGAGCACGATCACGGCGATGTTGGCGAAGAAGCCGCAGGTGATCTTCTACCAGGCAGGACCGCCGACCTCTGCCACGTTCTTCTCGGAGCTCAAGGCACTCGGTCACGTGCTGCCGACCATCGGACCCGAGGCGATCTACGAGCCGCAGTGGGACAAAGCAGTGAGCGCTGTCATCGGCGCGAAGACGCTGGCCAAGACCGTCACCATCGTGGAGGGGTACGTCACAACCAAGGCCCGGGGCTTCCCCATTTGGAAGAAGGCCCTTCTTGCATCGGCGTCCCAGGTTCCGCAAGCGTCGACGTATCTCACAGATCCGTTCTCCCTGGCGAACTACAACGCGGTCAATATGGTTAGCCTCGCGATATTGGAAAAACACACGATCACACGTACCGTGATCAACAAGACGTTGAACTCCATCATCGTCCCGGGCAAGGGGAAGACGGTGTGCGACTCCTTCGCGTCCTGCAAGAAGGCCATCCTTGCTGGCAAGAAGATCCAGTACGTCGGGGCAACAGGGCCGATCAAGCTCAACAAGTGGCATAACGCCGGCGGCACATACCACGTGATCACCGATTCGTTGACCCCGAAGACGCTCGGCAAGATCCTGGGCGGGGAGGTCGCTCCGGTGATCGCGAAGTCGAAGATCACGACAAAGCCCTGAGATCGGTCGGTGTGTCGGCCTCGGTGAGAGCCCTCGTGTGCCCTGCGGGTGCCCGAGGGCCTCACCGGCGGTAACTGCGATACGTTAGGAGAAACAGGAGGAGATGAGCCAGTTCATCGCCGCCACGGGTTTCGGGATCGTGAACGCCGGGATCTTCGCGCTTGCCGCAGTCGGCTTCACGTTGCAATTCAGCGTGACGAATGTGTTGAATATCGCGTTCGGCGCGATCATGACGCTCGCGGCATTCGTCGCGTACGAGCTGAACGTCGTTGTGGGGGCAGACATCTGGCTCGCATTAATCATCGCTGCGGCGGCGAGTGGCATTCTCTCTGTCCTCATCAACCGAGGGATCATCCAGCCGTTCTTGAAGCGGGGAACCAGCTTCTTCGGGATGGTGGTCATCACCATCGCCCTCGACCTCATGGTGGAGTACGCGGTAGAGGCGATCTGGGGGCCGACATTCCTCCACTACAACGTCGCTGCAGGCTCACCGGTGACCCTGGGCAGCCTCAGCTTCACGCACTTCCAGCTGGTCGCGATCGGGATCTCCGTGGTCGGGATGCTCGCAATCCACCTGCTGCTCAAGCGGACGAAGCTCGGAAAGGCCATGCGCGCGACGTCGTGTGACCCACGGCTCTCGAAAGTGTGCGGCATCCGGACCTCCCGCATCCACGACGCTGGGTGGTTCCTCTCCGGGATGCTCGCCGGCATGGCTGGCGTGATCCTCGGGCTGACGCTGGGGACGTTCTCCTTCACGGTGGGTGACTCGTACCTGATCGTCATCATCGCAGCAACCATGCTTGGGGGGATTGGCCAGGCATACGGCGCGATGCTCGGGGCCGTGGTGATCGGGCTTGTCACCCAGTGGAGCTCGCTCGTGATCTCCGGTGGCTACAGCGAGGTGGTCGCGTTCGTCATCCTCGTCGCCGTTCTGTTGATCCGACCGACGGGCATCATCTCGGGGGTCGCAGCCGACAGGAACATGGCCGCGTGAGGGCGAGGGGCAGATGAGCAACAGTGACATCTATCTCTTGACGACGCTGCTCGTCTACACGGGAGTGGCGATGATCGCCTCCTGGGGCCTCAACCTGCAGATCGGCGAGACCAACGTCTTGAACTTTGGCTTCATCCTGTTCGAGGCGGTCGGCGCCTACGTCACGGCGATCCTGACGCTCGGTCCGGACACGGGGAACGGAGGGGTCCAGCAGTACGTGTTCGGCGCGGTGCTCCCGTTTCCGGTGCCGTGGCTCGTCGCCATGGTGGTAGGGGCGGCGCTGGGTCTCGTCATGGGCCTTCTGACCGTGCGCAGGCTGCGTGGAGACTACGAGGCCGTCGTGATGCTCGTGATGGCCGTCGTCGCGTACTACGCGGTGTCGGCGGACACCTCGCTGCTCAATGGATCGGAGGGTCTCAGCCTCATCCCAGCACCATTCACCGGAGCCGTCGGCGGCGGGCCGAACACATCCATGACGTACCGGTGGGTGTACGTGGCGGTCGTGGCACTGGTCTGCGTTCTGGCGTTCATCGTCGTGAACCGCGTCACGTCGGCTCCGCTCGGCAGGGCGTTGCGGGCGGTGCGGGACAACGACGCTGTCGCCATGTCGCTCGGCAAGGACGCCACCAGGCTCCGAATCCTCGTCCAGATGGTCGGGGGTGCCCTGGGCGCGCTTGCCGGCGCGATGCTCGTGCAGTGGGTGGGCGCATGGGCTCCAGGCTCGTGGACCTACCCTGAGACGTTCACGCTGTTCGCGGCCATCATCGTCGGAGGCACGGCGAACATTGCGGGCGTCGGGCTTGGCGCGGTGATCGTGCCCGGCATCATCCTCGAAGGGGTCATCTTCCTCCCGACGTTCGGCCCGTCGTACCTCACCCCCGCGTTGCAGTGGATCCTGATCGGGGTGCTCATCGTGGGGTTCATGTGGTTCCGCCCACAGGGCATCATTCCGGAGCGAAGGCGACGGTTCCCCGCCCTCGCAGTGCCTGGCACGGCGGGGGAGTCCAACGCGGTCCAGCTCGTTGACCTCGAGCCGAGGCGATCGTGAGCTCGGATACGGTGACCGGGGGCGTGGAAGCGACCAGGGGGGGGTCGGATGCTGTTGCTGTTGCGGAGAACGGTGGCAAGTGCATCCTCGAGACGCGCGGGGTCCGCAAGAGCTTCGGCGGCGTCGTCGCGGTCGAGAACGTGTCGATCAGGGTCCCGCAGGGCCGCATCGTCGGGCTGATCGGGCCGAACGGCGCCGGGAAGTCGACGCTGCTGTCGATCCTCGCCGGCGCCCAGGTTCCCGATGCTGGCTCAGTGTGGTTCCTCGGAGAGGAGATCTCGCGTCAGAACCCCGTCAAGCGGGCGCGCAAGGGACTGACCCGGACGTTCCAGCTCTCCGGCGACCTTCCGCGCCTCACCGTGCTCGAGAACCTCCTCTTGGCAGCGCCCGATCAGCGCGGGGAGCACCTCTGGGCCGCGCTCGCGGGCAAGCGAGTGTGGAAGCGCCAGGAAGAGGCGCTGGTCATCCGCGCCCGGGCGCTCTTGAACCGCTTCGACTTGCGCAAGCACGAAGACGCGTACGTGAGCGAGCTCTCCGGGGGCCAGCGCCGGCTCGTCGAGATCATGCGGTCGCTCATGGCGAACCCTCGTCTGCTGCTGCTCGACGAGCCCTTCGCGGGGGTCAACCCCAGCTTGTCACGGCGGATCGAGAGCCATCTCATCGACCTGCGCGCCGACGGGCTGACCATGGTGCTCGTGGAGCACGAGCTGGGTGTGGTGGAGCGGTGTTGCGACCCGGTGGTGGTGATGGCCATGGGCCGCGTCATTGCCGAGGGCACGATGGGAGACGTACGGACGCGAGGTGAAGTGCTGGATGCATATCTGGCAGGATGACGTGAGCACGTCCCACGACGACATCGAGCTCTCTCTCGCCGCAGACCACGGACGACCCGAGCCGATCCTGCAGGTTGCCGGCCTCTCCGCCGGGTACGGCGGCCCGCCGATCGTCTCCGAGCTCGACCTCACGGTCGGCAAGGGTGAGGTCGTGACGATCGTGGGACCGAACGGCGCAGGGAAGAGCACCCTCGTGAAGACGATCATCGGGGAGCTGCGCGCATCGAGCGGAGTGGTGATGCTTGCCGGGACGCCCGTGACGTCCGTGCCGACCGAGCTGCTCGTGCGCAGGGGGATCGGGTACGTCCCCCAGCGCAACGACGTCTTCGGGATGCTGACGGTACGGGAGAACCTGGAGATCGGCGGCTACCTGCTCTCGAAGCGGGAGGTCGGCCGGCGGATCGAAGAGACCCTCTCGTACTTCCCGAGGCTCGAAGAGCTCGCTGCACGTCGAGTGCTCGTGAGCAAGATGAGCGGCGGGGAACGCAAGATGCTCGCTCTCGCGCGCGCGCTCATGATGCGTCCCGAGGTGCTCATCCTGGACGAGCCGACCGCCGGGTTGGCGGTCCAAGTCGCGAAGACCGTTCTCCACGAGCAGGTCCCGGCGCTCGCGGAACGGGGGGTGTCCATCTTGCTCATCGAGCAGCGGGCTGCCGACGCGCTCGAGATCTCGAACTGGGGCTACGTTCTCGTCTCCGGCATGGTGCGGATCTCGGCGAGCGCGTCGGAGATCCTCGGCCGTAAGGACATCGGCGAGATCTTCCTCGGCAAGTTCTCCACTGACACCCGCTGAGGTGAGCGCGGCCCCGGGAGACGGTGCGATCGCATCGGATCCTCCGGCCCGCGAGCGCCTGGTCCCGCTGCGGCTCGTGGCACTGCTCTCGGCGACGTTCGCCGGGGCGTACTACAGCAACATCGCCCTTGTGCCGCTCGGCGCGGTGCTCGAGCACTTCCACACCTCTGTGGCCCTCGGCGCGCTCGTCCTCGGAGGATTCGCGGTCCCCCTCGCGGCGGCGACGCCCGTTGCCGCGTACGCGGGGGAAGCGATCGGCCTCACCCGGGCCCTCGCGCTGGCGGTGGGGACCGTCGCGCTCGGCGCAGTCGCAGCAGCCCTCGCGCCGAGCTTCGCCGTGCTCGTCGCGGTGCGCGTCGTCCAGGGGGTCGCCGCGGCCGTCATCGTCCCGGCGGTGCTGATCCTCCTCGCCTCCACGTCCTCCGAGCGAGGACGCCCGCTCGCCTTGGGGATGTGGTCGTCGGTCAACAGCCTGGGCCGCCTGATCTCGTTCCCCGTCGGAGGAGCACTCGCCTCCGTCGCGGGCTGGAGCGCCGTCTTCTGGTCGGCGGTGCCGGTCTGCGGGCTCGCGTCGCTCGCGATCGCCTTCTTCGTACCGCGCCGGACCGTGGCGCGTCCACCGCTCGACCGCACTGCTGCGGCCTCGTTGACCTTCGGGGCCGCGCTCGTGCTCGGGGGTCTCACCGCGATCGCCACCGATCGAACGGGGCGGGTGGTCGGTGCGTTCCTCGGCACGGCCGGTGCCGCGCTGCTCGTGGCCGCGTGGCGGCGCTCTCGCGACCGTCCGGGAAGCCTCCTGCCCGTCGGCCTCTTCTCGACGCCGACCCTCGTGCGCAGCAGCGTCGGCGGATTCGTGCAGATGGCGGTCATCGTCGTGGACATCACGGGGGTCTCGTTGTTCTTGGTCCGTGAGGGAGGAGCGAGCACCGCAGTCGCCGGCCTGGTGGCGCTCGCCTTCCCCGCGGTGATGGTCGTCGCGTCGACCGTGGCGGGAGCGGTGATGGCCCGCCTCGGTGGGCGTCGCGTCTTCTGGCTCGGTCTCGCCCTGCTCGCCGCCGGGCAGGGGGGGATCGCGCTCGCCCTCAGGCCGAGCGCCGGAGTGCCCGTGCTCCTCGTTGTGGCCCTGGGGGTCGCCGGGGCCGGAGCAGCGTTCGTGCAGACCTCGTCGGCGAGCGGCGCGACGCGGCCGGAACATCGTGACGGGACGGCCGCAGTCGGCATCTTCAACCTCGTGCGGTTCTCGGGAACCGCGGCAGGAGCGGCATGGCTCGCCATCGCCTTCTCACTCGGGAGCAGTTACCGGGCGCTGTTCGTCAGTGCAGCCGTCGTCGTCGGCGCGGTGCTGGCGCTCACGGCCATGTTCGGTGGCCGCCCACGGTCCGAGGCACCAATGTCCTTGACGTAAGAATCTTGACGTAGAAGAATCTAGATCGTCTTCGGCCGGTGCACGAG
>JAJZVL010000030.1 GCA_021845725.1 Actinomycetes bacterium
GGGGCGAGAAGATCGGTGGCACCGAGGAACCTCGTCCTCGCACCTCGAAGTTATCGCTCGCCGGACCACCCGCAGTGTCACAGGGGTGGAGGGGCCGCGCTGCGAGCGCTCGGCCGGGCGCGCGCGCGGGCCGACTGCGAGCACCGCGCTGCCTGCGAGCCCGAGGCCTGTGGCGAAGAGGAATGCCGTCCCGGTAGCTCCCGAGCAGCACTGCCGTTCCGGCAGGCGAGGCCGGGGGCGCCGAGCAACGCGCCCGCGAGGGTGAGCGTCCCTGCACTGCTTGGATGAATTGGAAGAAGAGGGCCATGACGAGCACCGGCACCCACAGGGCCATGCCCCGAGGAGGCCCGAGAGCGACCCCAGGTGGGTGGCCACCGCCATGAGCACGGCCGCATCTTCTGGAGCAGTTGGCAACTCCGGTCGTTCTCCGACGACGGCCGGCAGGTGCTCGTCATCGCCTCACGTTCATCGCCTCACTGGACGGTGACAAGGGTGCCGATCGGGGTGTCGGGCCAGACCTTTCCCGCTGTCGGGATGGGCATCTCGACGCAGCCATTGGACTGCGGGAAGCCGTAGGCGGCGCGAGGGTAGCCGTGCAACGCGTCACCACCGGTGAAGTAACTGGCCCATGGCACTGTCACGTCGTAGCTGGTGCCTGTGACGTCGGTCCCTCGCATGTTCGAGACAGGGACGTGCTCGAAGACCGTGAAGGTGCCGTCGGGCGTTGTGGCTCCCTGGACCCCGGTGTTGCAGGGGACGTCTGAGAAGGTGAGGACCCCGTCCACCCAGACTGTGAGGTGCTCGGGGAGTGTCTTGGTGACGAGCACGTAGGACACGGGCCGAGCGTTCGCCTTGCCGGCGACCACGTCGGCCAGGAGCGCGGTCCAGACCTGAGGGCCGGCGATCCCGTCGACGGAGAGCCCGTTCTGTGTCTCGAACGACATGATCGCGCCCTTTGTGATCTCACTCTCCACACCGGGCGTCCACTGGCGGGTCAGCTGCGTCGGGAGACCGTTCCAACGCCACGAGAGCGAGCCCGGCTGGGGCAGCGCGAGCTGTGCGGGTGGAGGGGCAGGAACGGGGTCGCTGTAGGCGAGCGGGAGGTAGCCGAGCTGGGCCAGGAGCTGCTGCAGCCGGGTAACGCTGCCGGGGGCGATCGTGAAGGTGACCGTCTCGTCGGCGCCGAGCCGCTGACCGTCGGTGGCGACGACCCCGCCGCTCCCGCCAGGGACCGTGAGGGTGTACGTGACGAAGGGGACGAACGAGCCCACCGGCGAGAACACCATGGCGTTCCCGTCGGTGTTCCAGCTGCCCGGGACCGTCGGAGAGAGGGACGGTGACGGGCTGCCGGGTCGGACCGAGGTCGAGAAGTCGACGGTGATGCCGGTGTCGGGCGGGACGTTCGTGGCACCTGAAGCGGGCGTCGTGGAGACGACGGACAGCGCGGCGACGGGAGCGGCCCTGCTCGCCGTCGAGACGCATCGGGCGTTGCCGGTGCAGCGAGCGGGATCCTCCGATGCTGGGCTGCGGGCCAGCGAGGTGGCGAATGCTGCACCGAGCCCGGCGATCACGACCAGCACCGCAGCGCCACCGACGAGGAAGGGGTGCCGGAACCGACGCTCACGCGTTGCACCCGACCCCCCTCCTGAGCCGTCTGTGAACTTGCTGCGGTGACGCACGAGTGCCTCCAGGCTCCCGACTCCCGGCATCTCTGGAATGCGTGCTTCCGTCGTGCTCGGGACAGGTGTGGCCCGAGCGTCATCGGTGGCACAGCGTTCCTTTCGGATGCTCCGAACGGATGTGCATCGACCATACCCGTCATCTCCGATGACACGACATCGAACGATCCGTGGCGCGGCATCGAATGACCGGCGAGAGTCGAGTGACCCTGAGGCGCGCCTCCGGCCGAGGCCATGAGCGGGCGCCTGCTGTGTGGACAGTGGCTCCGCTCTCGACGGCAACCTAGGTTTCGCACATTGAAGCGCTGGGAATGGGAATCGCAGCTCTGGGAATAAGGGCAACGGTCGTAAGTGCTGAAAAGTGGCAATCGACGGAAGGAATGCGGTGGGCTCCGATCACGGGAGGCACCGCGAAGGGTCGGACAATGGGTGTGCGCTCAGGAATCGCTGTCGACCTCGGCACCGTCAACTCCCTCGTGCACGTGCATGGCCATGGCCTGGTTGTCGAGGAGCCCTCGGTGATCGCGCTCGACCGGGTGTCGGGGCGCGTGGCGGAGGTGGGTCGCGGCGCCGACGAGCTCGCGGGGCGTGAACCTGCCGGCGTGGAGGTCGTCCACCCGTTGCGCGACGGGGTGATCTCCGACCTGGGGGCCGCCACCGAGATGCTCCGAGCCTTCCTGCACCGCGCCCGCTTCCATGCCAGCGCTCTTCGTCCTCATGCGGTCCTGTGCGTGCCGAGCGGGGCGACGCCGATCGAGCGCGACGCGCTTCTCGCAGCGGCTTCGTTCGGCCACAGACGCCTTGACGCACGCCTGGTCGACGAGCCGGTGGCCGCAGCGTTGAGTGCCGGTGCCAACCCGGGATCGGCGGAGGGCATCTTCACGCTCGACGTGGGCGGGGGAACGACGGAGGCAGCTGTGGTCGTCGGCGTGCGCATGGTGGCGTACCGCTCGCTGCGGCTCGGCGGCAATGCGATGGACGAGGCCGTCGCTCGGGCAGTGCGCCAGGTGCTCGGGCTGCGGATCAGCCAGAAGGATGCCGAACGGCTGAAGATCGAGCTCGGTTTGACCGGCGGGGAGCGTGGGTCGGCCACGGTCGTCGGCATGGACCTCACGAGCTCGAGCCTCGAGGAGCTCGAGGTGGACGGCGACGTGGTCGCGGCCGCGTTGGAGCGCCCGGTCGCTGCGATCGCCGACGCCGCCCGGGAGCTGGTCGCGGCGATGCCTCCCGACCTTGCGAAGGACGTGCTGAATTCCGGCATCCAGATTGCCGGCGGTGGTGCGTTGCTTCCCGGCCTCGCCCAACGTGTCGAAAAGGAGGTCGGGGTGGGGGCAGTCATCGTCGACGATCCGCTGCGCGCGGTCGTGCGTGGAGCGGGGCGGCTGCTCGAGGAGAGCTTCGACTCGCTCGAGAAGACGGCATGACCGTCTCGCCGCAGTCACTCGGCTGCGCGAGCTGATCTGGGACGGCGGCGTCTCTCGAATGGCGTCTGGCGCCACCTGCGACCGATCGCACGGTCGTCGGGTTCATGGACGACCGTGCGCGCAGATGGCACCGCGGCGCTCAGCGATCGAAGGACAGCCAGCCGGCCGATAGACGGGCATGGTGCAGATGGAGGGAGTGTTCGGCACGTCCTGGGGCGGCTCCGCCGGTTGAGCCGTAGAAGCGGGCCGAGCCGAAGCTGAAGACGCCCCCGTCGGCGGCGACCAGCCAGTAGCCGTGGCCTGTCGGCGCCGCGGCGATCCCCACGACCGGCTTGTCCAGGTGCAGGCCGCCCATCGAGCCGTAGAAGCGGGCCGAGCCGAAGCTGAAGACGCCCCCGTCGGCGGCGACCAGCCAGTAGCCGTGGCCTGTCGGCGCCGCGGCGATCCCCACGACCGGCTTGTCCAGGTGCAGGCCGCCCATCGAGCCGTAGAAGGGGGCGTCGAATGAAAAGACGTTGCCCTCTGCGCCGACCAGCCAGTAGCCGCCCGTGGCTGGGTCCACGGCCGCACCGACGATCGGCTCGGCGAGGGGCACCGCTCCGAGCGAGCCGTGAAAGGCGGCATTGCCGAAGGAGTACACGTCGCCTGCCATGGTGACCTCCCAATAGCCGCCGCCTGTAGGGTCCGGCACGAGGGCTACGACCGGCGAGTGGGGTCGGACAGGGGCCGGCAGGCCTGGCAGGGAGCCGTAGAAGCGAGCGGTGCCGTACGTGAAGACACCGCCATCGGATCCGACCAGCCAGTAGCCGTTCCCATGCCTGGTCGGGACGATCGCGACGACGGGCGCAGCGAGGGATGCGGGGGAGCCCATGAAGGTCCCGTGGCACGAGATCACGTGTCCGAAGGCGGTCGCCATCCAGTAACCGCCGGACGAGGCGTCCGGCGCGATGGAGACGACCGGGCCGGGGGGAGGCGTCGCAGGGCTGCAACGACTGCTACTACTGGGGGTCGGGGATGACGGCGACGGGGCTCCCGACCCGGCGGCGAACAGCGTGCCGCCGAGATCCGAGACGTTCGGCGAGGAGGTCGAGCCGAGGCTTGCCACGAGACAGCCGTTCACCCGTTGCTGCGGCTCCACGAGCTTCCAGCCGGCCCCTGTCCAGAAGTACAGGCTCCCCGTTCGGGCCATGCAGTCGTCGAGTGTCACGGTGCCAGGGAGCCCCGTGCCTGCGCCGGGCGCCACATTGAGGTCCATGTAGTCGCCGGACACCGCGACTGGTGGCGGGGGCTCGGGGCTGTCGCTCTCCAGGCTCAGCGTGAGGGTCCCCCAGCCACCCACCTGAGCGCTCGCGCCTTCGAGGTGCACGCTCGGGTCGATCCCGCTCGTGCTCGTGGTCGCAAAGCTCGACGGGTGGACCTGGTAGGTGACCAGGACCAGAGCAGAGGAGCCTGACGCCTCGTCGGTGGCGACGATCTGGTAGGTCGTGGTCACGGGCGGGGGGCTCGGCACGGAGAACGGCACTGCGCAGAGCCCTGCCGAGTCGGTGGTGCAGGTGCCGAGGCTCCCGGAGCTCCAACGGAACGAGACGGCTCGTCCCGCCAGCGGGGCACCGCCCGTCGTGACGAACGCCTCGAGGGAGGTCGAGCTCGTCCGTGAGCAGACGGTCTTGCCTGCGACGGGCCTGCAGGACAGGCCGATCGGGTCGGGGTCGGCGAACCCGGAGACCGAGACGCTCCCCACGGTCACGTGCGCGGCTGCGCTGGCCCCGCCGAAGTACTGGTCGCCCGGCCAGGAAGCCTGGACCGTGTCGGTGCCCGGGCTCTTGGGGACCCACGAGATCGAACAGGAGCTCGAACCCCCCGGCACCTCGAGCGCAGGCGTGCAGGCTCCGATCGCGCCCGACGTGCTCGTGAAGGTGACGGTCTTGTCGGTCACCCCCGGGTCGAGCGTCGCGGTCAGCTTCACCGCCGTCCCGACTCCCACCGCGCTCGGGCTCGATGTGAGCGACACGGAGGGGTTCACCCCGGTCGGCCCTGGTGGCACCGTGTAGGTGATCGTCGAGGTTGTCGTCGCGCGCTGGCCCAGCTCGTCGACCCCGCTCACGTGCACCTGGTAGGAGCCGGCCTGGTCCGGCACGGTCACCGTGACGCTGCACCACCCGCTCTGGTCCGTGCTGCAGGTTTGGTCGAACCCGAGCGCCGGGACCGACACGGTGGCAGGCATCCCTACCTCGGGCGCGCCGTCATAGAAGAGCCCAACGCCAACCGTGACCGAGCTCCCCTCGTTCGCCCAAGTGCCGCCGATGCACGCTCTCGCCCCTTTCACGTAGCCCCAGCGCGTGCAGTGGAACTGCCAGCCGAGGCTCGCAGGAAGGCCGGTCGAGAGCACCGCGAGACCGCTCGTGTTCTGGACCACGACGTTGACCGGTCCACTCGACGCGGTAGTGAGCTCTTCGGATGGCGGCTCCCAGGCGACCGAGAAGCGGTCTTCCTGGCTCGCTTCGCCTGCTGGGAGCGACGAGGGGGTCCAGGTGACCGAGCACTGGTCATAGGGCCAGGCCGTCGGCTGGCACGCCCCGAGGTCGAACCCGTTCTGCTCGAAGAGGAACCACCCACCCTCGGGTGCAGGCCCGAGACTCTGCGTGCTCGCGCGCGCCACGGTCGCGGTGAGCGTCACGGTCTGCCCCGCGTAGACGGTCTCTCCTTCGGCCAGTCCGGCGAGCGAGACCGTTACTGGCTCAGGAGCGACCGTGAGCGGTGCTGAGAGTGAGGACGACGGGGCGAAGTCGGTCTGCCGCGACGCGGAGTACATGCCAGGAAAGGAGGCGGACACCGCCGTGAGACCGCTCGGAAGGGTGAAGGATCCTGTCGAGCCCGAGAAGAACCTGAGGTCGCACGCGACGGGTTCATAGGAGCTCGTTGCCGCCTTCGTGCACGTCGCATGCTCGGCAAGTGGCTCGCCGGTCGCGGGATCTTCGCTCACCCAGCTGAAACCGAGTGTCACTGCCTGGTGGCTCTCGAGTGGCTGGCCCTTCTCGTCGAGGACCTGTGCCTCGAGCGAGACAGGTTCGCCGATCTGGCTGGAGCTCATCTGGCTCGGGCTGAGTGGCGTCCCTGTCGGCGCCTCCCAGGTCAGCGCGACCGACGTGGGGCTCTCGACCGGTGCCATGGTCCCGGTCACCTGCAGCGACACCGCCCCCTCGATGATCGAACCCATCACGCCGAGGCCGGCGTTCCCGGTCGTGAGCTCGAGGTAGGGGATGAACGGGACGGTCGGCTCGAGCACCCAGGACCCGTTCACGAGCGAGGGGAACAGCTCCTCGCTCACCGTCTGCTTGAACGGCATGCTGCACGCCCCCCCGCCGAGGGCCGTGGCGAGGGCGTTCACGAGGCCGACCAGGCTGTGGTGCTGAGCGAGGTCGATCGCCGCCTGGACGTAGTTCTCGAGCTGGCCCTCCACGTCGAGCAGGTCACTCCCGAGCTCCGAGCCTGCGAGCTCGGGCACCCCGATCGTGACGGCAGCGCTCGTCGAGCAGACCTGGCCGCTCGACGAGCTCGGGCCGACCAGACCGCCGGCGGCGATCGCGAGCCCAGCATTGGCGAGCGCGCCCCAGCCGTTCGACACGACGAAGGCTGCTTCCTCGCCGGTGACTGTGAGGTCGAGCTGGACAGGCGGGCACAGCTCTTCGCCTGTCACGCTCGGGGTCCCGGTGGTGCCGGTCCCTATGCCTGTCACGCTCGGGGTCCCGGTGGTGCCGGTCCCTATGCCTGTCACGCTCGGGGTCCCGGTGGTGCCGGTCGACGGGGTGCAGAAGGGGTCGGGAAAGCTCGGCTGCGCGAACAGCCCCTCGCTCACGCGCTCGTTGGACACGAGGTCCGTGAGGGTTCCGACGTCGATGAGGCCGATGCTGGGGTTCGCGTAAGCCCCTGCGTAGGCGGTCCCGGTGCAATTGGGCAGCGCCGCGTCTTCGTAGAACTGGGGCACGGCTCCGGGTGGAGCGGACTGGGGGGTGAAGTCGAAGCACGACGTCGTCGTCTGATGGACGACGGGGGAGGCCTGCGAGAAGGGGCTGCCGTCGGAGCATCCTGTCTGGCCACACTGGAGACCGAATGCTGCGGGTGGGACCGTGCACTGGCCTGCTGCGACTGCTCCGGGTGCATTGTCGCACGACGGAGGAGCCTGTGCGCTCCCCGACGTCTGCTGCTCTGCTGCCGCCGCCGTCGCACCGAGCCGAGAGGCGCGCGGCGTCTGGGAGGCTGAGCGCGCGGCCTCGGCCCTCATTGGCGACGCGAGGACCCGGGAAGCTGGGGCGACGGCGAAGAGCATCGCGCCGATCACGCACACCGCAGCGCACGCGCGCAATCGACGGCCCATCCGCGACGTCCGACTTCGCTGGCCTGAGCCGGAACGCGCCCACGAGCGGGCGCCGTTTCCCCGCAGCGCGAGCCTGCGGCATCGTTTCTCCACTGCACCAGAAGGACGACCGAGCACAAACGTACAATTAGCAGTTGTCGTTACGTAGGGTGCGAAGCTTCACGATATGAACATTGATTGCGCCTAAGGACGTCTGAGAACGTCAGCGGATGGGAACGGACGCCGGCGACCAGCGCGTACGCCAGCCGAAGAGCTTGGCAGTGATGATGATGATGAAGACGACCGCCAGAGGCGGCTGAGCACGTCGATGCTCCGACGTGCGATCCGCCTCGATCACCGAGTCGACCTGTACGTGGTGATTCCTACCGGTAGGCGTACCTATCCGACATGAGTCCTACCTGTCGTACATCCTTCCGGCTGCATTGCATCTGCGCAGCTCAGACGTGGTATCAGCTTTTTGGACGCTACAGGCTCAGAGCTGTGAGCGCCATGGCGAGAACCGGACGCGAGCTAGTACTCATATTGCTGCGCAAGGACGCAAGTACGCCTATGATGATGTCGTGAACCGAGCGACGGCGACGAAGGCACACGAGCCACGCGACGATACGTCGTTCCGGCTGCACGCCGAGCTGTGCAAGGTGCTCACCGACCCGAAGCGCCTCCTGCTGATCGACGCGCTGCGCGACGCCGAACGCTGCGTGGGCGAGCTGGCCGAGCAGATCGGCATGAGCCTGCCGAATGCGAGCCAGCACCTCTCCGTGCTGCGCCACGCCGGGCTGGTGGAGGCGCGTCGAGAAGGGACGACCGTGCACTACCGGCTCGTCGAGCCGCGGATCGCAGAGGCGTGCGACATCGTGCACCAGATCGTTGCCGACCGCCGAGCGGATCGTCGCCGTCTCGACCAGAAATGACCCAGCAGTGACCAAGGAGGTTCCCTGATGCCCGCCACCCAGACCCGGCACCGCGTGCTGGTGTTCACGACGCCGACCTGCCCGTGGTGCCAGAGAGCCAAGGGCTACCTGCGCAGCCAGGGAGTGGCCTTCAAGGAGATCGACGTGTCGCGCGACCAGAAGGCGGCGAGCGACCTCGTCCGCCGCACCGGCCGGATCGGCGTGCCGGTGATCGAGATCGACGGGCGGCCAGTGGTCGGCTTCGACCAGCCACAGATCGACCGGCTGCTCGGCCTGCGCCCGCACGCTTGATCTGCGACGACAGAGCGCAGCTTGCGAGTCCAAGACCCAAGACAAGCCAAGAGAACAAGAGAAGCCAGGAGAAGGAGCAGTGATGACGGAACGAGTGGAGCCACTCGGCGCGAGGGTGCTGGTACGGGTGCTCGAGGACGAGAGCGTGACGTCGAGCGGTCTCGTCATCCCCGACACGGCCAAGGAGAAGCCGCAGCGCGGGGTCGTCGTGGCGGTTGGCGACGACGAGGAGATGGTGAAGGTCAAGCCGGGCGACCGGGTGCTCTACCCTCGCTACAGCGGGACCGAGGTCCGCGTCGGCGGCGTCGACCACCTGGTGATCGACGCGACTGAGCTGCTCGCCGTGCTGCGGGATGACGCATCGGCGGAGGCAGCAGCCTGAGCGGGCTCCGGAAGCCCGGCCTGAGCGCGCTGACCTAGGGTCCTGCGGGACCGCCTGGGGACGCCCGGGGACGCTGCGCGCCAGCCTTGCGCGTCGCGCCGACGTCCGACACGATTCCCCTCGATGACGACGCCTCCTCACAGGTCGGCGCAGGCACCCTCGGAGCCGCCTGGTGAAGTGCCTGACGCCGACACTCACACCGACGCCGGGCTCCCCGCTGTCGGCCGCGTCGTGGAGGGCCGGCGCAAGGTGCGGATGGCAGATGTCGGACCGGATCGCCGGGCACGGCTCGATGCGCTCGCCCGGTACCTCCACGACGTGGCCGAAGACGACGCGGCGACCGCCACATTGCCGCCGACCATCGGCTGGGTCCTTCGGAGCACGCGCATGGAGGTCAGCACGTTCCCTGCGCTCGGCGAAGACCTGGTGCTGCGCACGTTTTGCTCGGCGACCGCGAACCGGTGGGCGGAGCGGACGACGATCGTCCACGGATCGCAGGGCGCGCAGCTGTTCGCCGTGTCGATCTGGGTCGCGGTCGATACCCAGACCGGCGCCCCGGCCCGCCTCGACGAGCGGTTCTTCGCGGTCTACGGGCCTTCGGCCGGCGGAAGGCACGCTTCTGCGAGGCTCGTGCTGGGCGAGCCCGAGGGGCGAGCCCTCGATCGTGCCCGGCCCTGGCCGCTCCGGCGCAGCGACGTCGACGCGTGGGGGCACGTCAACAATGCCGTCGCGTGGGCGGCCGTCGAGGACGTCGTCGACATCGGCCCCACGGATGCTGCTGTCGCGCTCCTGGAGCACCATGTGCCCATCGACCCCGGCATCGAGCCAATCCTCGTCGCGGAGCACGAGGGTGACCGGTGGTCCGTGTGGCTGCTCGACCGAGGCGAGGCCGGGCGGGGCGCCGGGCGGGGCGCTGGGCGGGGCGCCGGGCGGGGCGCCGGGCGGGGCGCCGGGCAGGTCCTCGTCGCGGCGACGGTCCGGATCCTCGCCACCGGCATGTCCAGCTCCCACCGGTGAACGGCGACCAGGTCGGGCAGTCGGGCGATCCCGGTCTGCGTGACGTGCGCCCCGCGGGGAAGGGATTGACCACCCAGTGGACCGGTCGCTCGCTCGGTCGCTCGCTGCGGCTCCTCAGCGCCTTTCGCGCCGAGCAACGGGACCCCGATGGGTTCTACGACGTGGTTTCCGCAGACGCTGTGGCCTTTCTCGGCCGCAGGGTGAGGCTCGCGGGTGCGCTCACCCTCGACGTCGGCGGCGGCGCCGGCTATCTCACGCGTGCGCTCCGTGCTGCGGGGGCGCGCTGCGTGCTCGTCGACTCGGACCTCGAAGAGCTGTCATGGCGCGGGCCGCCGATGGCGGCGTCGGTCGTGGCAGACGGCGGCGCCCTTCCCGTGCCGTCGGGCGCAGCGGATCTCGTGGTCTGCTCCAACGTGCTCGAGCACGTGGCAGAGCCGTTCGCGCTCGTCGACGAGATGGCTCGGGTGCTTCGGTCCGGCGGGCACCTCTGGCTGTCCTTCACCAGCTGGTACGGGCCGTGGGGCGGGCACGAGACGTCACCATGGCACTATCTCGGCGGCGAGCGTGCGCGTCGGCGCTACGTAGCGCGCTCCGGCCATGATCCGAAGAACGTGTTCGGCGAGTCGCTGTTCGCCTTGCGGGTCGGGCCGACTCTCCGGCGTCTCGCTGCGCACCCGCTCCTTCACGTGGTCGACGCGCGACCGCGCTACCTGCCCGAGCTGGCCCGCGGGGTGGTGCACATCCCGCTGCTGAGAGAGCTCGTGACCTGGAACGTCGAGGTGCTCGCCGAGAAGCGTCGCCTCGCAGTGGTCCCTCGTACCTGCAAGGATGCGGACATGGCCTCGCATGGTCCCGACGGCGCCCGCTGATGAAGGACCTCTCGGGCAAAGTTGCCCTGATCACCGGCGGCGGGAGCGGGATCGGGCGGGGCGCAGCGCTCGCGCTTGCGCAAGCAGGCGCCCATGTGGCGGTGGCGGACATCGACCGGGACCGTGCCATGGCGGTCGCGGACGAAGCATCGTGGCGGGGCACGGAGTGCTTCGGGATGGCGCTGGACGTGAACGACCAGGCGGCCTTCGACACCGCGCGCGACATGCTCCTGCGCCGGCTGGGGCGGGTGGACATCGTCATGAACAACGTGGGTGTCGTGGCAGCCGGGGTGCCCGAGGAGATCCCGCTGCGCGAGTGGGAACGGACCATGAGCACGAACCTCCTGTCGATCGTGCGGAGCAACGCCACCTTCGTCCCTCTCCTCCTCGAGCAAGAGAGCGGCCACATCGTGAACACCGCCTCTGCCGCCGGCCTCTTCCAGTACGCGTACGAACGGATGCCGTACTCGGTCAGCAAGGCGGCCGTGATCGCTCTAAGCGAAGCGCTGGCGCTGTACCTGCATCCCCGCCATGTCGGCGTCACGTGCCTCTGCCCCGGCCCTGTCGCGACGAACCTCCGACAGCAGGTCGCCTTCTCGGGTTCGCCGGTCCGGATGCGGCCACCGATCAAGGGCATGGCCCCGATCGACCCGTTGACCGTCGGCGAGATGGTGGTCGACGCGATACGTGAGGAGCGGTTCCTCGTGCTCACCCACCCCGAGCTCCACGAGCTCCTCGTCCAGCGGGCCCGGGATCCCGAGGGGTTCCTCGCCGAGCGCATCCGCACGATCGAGGAGGGATGAAGCCTCGCTCGCGACGAGCCCCCGCGCTCAGCCCCCGCGCTCAGCCCCGCGCTGCGCCGGGTCTCGCCGGCGCCGCGTGGCGGCGCCGAGCGCAGCACGCCCGCCGACCATCAGCGCGCCGAGGAAGCCAGTTGCCACCCCGGTGAAGGTCGGTGCCGTGCCCTGGCCCGCGACCACCCGAAGCGTCATGCCACACGCCACCGTCGTGGCGCAGACCGCGGCCCCCGACGAAAGAGACGAAGGGTCGAGCCGCGCACCGCGTCGCCGGCCGAGCGCCGCGAGGAACGCCCACCCGGTGCCCAGCCCGACGGCAAACGGCCAGGCGGTGGACGCGATGCCGGCGACGGTCTCTGCGTGGCGATGGGACGCCCGCCCGATCACGACGAAGAGCGCCACGGCGGTCACGTCGACGGCGGCGGCACCCCGCCAGCGGCTCGTGGGCATCGTGGGCATGCTATGCGGGCTCGAGCGGGGCCGCGGGGGCCGGTGTGCGGAGCCACGCGACGACCTCGTCGGTGTCGTGACCGAGCGCCGGGGGAGGGCGGCGATAGGTGACCGGAGCGCGTGACAGCCTGAGGGGGCTCGCGACGCTGCGGGCCCCACCGTCGGCGCCCGGTTGGTCGACGACCGGTTCGAGCCCGAGACGCTCGGCGTCGGCGAAGGCGGCGGCCACGTCGTTGACCGGTCCGCACGGCACCCCGACGGCGCGCAGCACCTCGACCCACTCTGCCGCCGGCCGCATGCCGAGCCGTGCCTCGAGCTGCCTGACGAGCTGGTCACGGTGGGCGACGCGGGCCGGGTTGGTCGCGAAGCGCTCGTCGCCGGCCAGGTCCTCGGCGCCGATCGCCCCGCACAGGAGGTGGAATTGCCCATCGTTGCCGACTGCGACGGCCAGCTCGCCGTCCTTCGTGGTGAGCGTCTCGTAGGGGGCGATGCTCGGGTGCCGGTTCCCCATGGCATGGGGCACCGTGCCGGTGTTGAGGTACGCGGACGCCTGGTTCACGAGCGAGGCGAGCGCGCTCGACATGAGGCTCACTTCGACGAGCTGGCCGTGGCCCGACGCCTGGCGGGCGCCAAGCGCGGCGAGGATGCCGACGGCCGCGTGCAGTCCGGTGAGGACGTCGACGACCGCGACGCCGACCTTGGTCGGCGGCCCCCCCTCTGGCCCGGTGATGTCCATGAGCCCGGCCATCGCCTGGACGACGAAGTCGTAGCCGGCGAGGTCCGCGCCCGGCGTGCCGGCACCGCCGAACCCGGAGATCGAACAGTAGACGAGGCCAGGGTTCGTCGCCGCGAGCTGTTCGTAGCCGAGCCCGAACTTGGCGAGCCTGCCCGGTCGGAAGTTCTCGACGAGCACTGTCGCTCGCTCGGCCAGTCGCCGGGCGTCCGAGGCGCCCTCGGGGGTCGCCAAGTCGAGGACGACGCTGCGCTTGTTCCTGTTGACGCTCAGGAAGTAGGTGCTCTCCGATCCCTTGAACGGCGGTCCCCACTGACGGGTGTCGTCGCCGTGGGGATGCTCGACTTTGACCACGGTCGCGCCGAGGTCGCCGAGCATCATGGTGGCGAGCGGCCCGGCGAGGACGCGGCTGAAGTCCGCGACGAGGCACCCGGCGAGAGCGCCGCGCGAAGGCGACGTCGAGGGATCGTCCATTCCGACATCATGTCGCGCCGGCACGCCCCCGGCAGCCGTGCCGGCGCGTGCCGGGTGGCTCACGCTCCAGGCTCGTTCGCCTCGTGCTCGTCGAAGTCCCCTGCGGCATGCCGGATGTCACGGAGCAGCTCGAAGAGCCTCTCGATGCCCTCTGCCCCGAGGCCGAGGTCGGTGAAGACCCTCGCGTTCATGGCGTCGGTGGCCTCGGCGGCTCTGGCGCGTCCCTCGTCGGTCAGGCGAGCAAGGGTGCCGCGGCCGTCGGCAGGGTTCGGCACGCGTGCGACGAGCCCCTGCTCTTCGAGCCGGTCGATCGCGTTGGTCACGCTCGCAGGGTTGACCTGCAAGCGCTCGCCGATCTTGCCGAGCGGGAGCGCGCCGCGTGAGGAGAACGAGAGGAGCATGAGGACCTCGTAGCGGGCGAAGGTGAGCTCGAAGGGTCGGAGCGCCGCGTCGGCGCGTGCGAGCAGGAGCTGCTGGACGCGCATGACCGAGGTGACCACCGCCATCGCGGGTGCCGCGCCGCCCCACCCGTGGAGCCCCCACTGGCGACGGGCCTCTCGGATCGGGTCGAAGCGCAGCGGCTCTCGCTCGGGCACCGCGCGCTAGTTGCGCGGGCGTTGGCGAGGCTGGCCGGGCAACGTGCCGGGTCGTGCTCCGCCGCCTCGCTGGCCCTTCTGGCGCTCCTGCCGGCCCGCCGCGCGCCGCAGCGCACGGTTCGTGATGATGTCCTCCTCCGACCCCATCTCCATCATCTGCTCGACGATCCGCTGGCGCTTGGGCTTCGGGACGCGCCGGAGCTGGCGCTCGAGACGGCTCAAGTTCTCGGGTAGGGGGCGTCCCTTGTCCTGGAACTTGTCGATCGTTCTCAGGATGCGGCGCGCGTAGCGGCGCCGCAACCAGGGCGTGCGGCCGATGAAACGGGCGGGCAGCTCGCGCAGCTTGCGCAGGCGTTTGCGTTTGGTGGGCGTCGTGGCCATCGCGTAGTTCTTAGCTGACCGTCTCGGGCTCCGCCGCTCTGGGGGCGGCGGGCGTGCTCGTGCCGTCCTCGTGTGGCTCCTGATCGGCGAATTGCGTGTGGTACAGGAGGGTGTAGAGCCCGCCTGCGGCCAGGAGCTCGCGGTGGGTCCCGCGTTCGACGACGCGGCCGCCGTCCACCACGAGGAGCTGGTCGGCATCTCGCACCGTGGAGAGGCGGTGGGCGATCACGAGGGAGGTCCTCCCGGCGAGCGCGCGCCGCAGGGCGTCGTGGACGGCGGCCTCCGACTCGGAGTCGAGATGCGCGGTGGCCTCGTCGAGCACCACGACGTCGGGCGCCTTCAGGATGAGGCGTGCCAGGGCGACCCGCTGCTTCTCGCCGCCCGAGAGCCGGTAGCCGCGCTCGCCGACTAGCGTGTCGAGCCCATCGGGGAGCGAGGCGACCAGCGGGAGGATCTGGGCCTGCTCGAGCGCCGCCATGAGCTGCTCGTCGCTCGCGTCCGGCCGGGCATAGAGGAGATTGGCTCGTAGCGTGTCGTGGAAGAGGTGGGGGTCCTGGGTGACCACCCCGACGACGTCGCGCAGCGAGTCGAGCGTCGCGTCGCGGACGTCCACCCCGCTCACCCGGACCGTCCCGTCAGTCGCGTCGTACAGACGCGGCACGAGTGAGCTGATCGTGGTCTTCCCAGCCCCGGACGGACCGACGAGCGCCACCATCTGGCCCGGTTCGACGCGGAACGAGATGTCGTGGAGCACTTCGTGGTGGGTGTTCGGCTCGAGGGTCGCGACGGCTTCGAGGGACGCCAAGGAGACTTCCTCGGCCGCCGGGTACGCGAACGACACGTGGTCGAACTCGATGCTGGCGGGGCCCCTGGGGATCGAGATGGCGTCCGGGCGCTCCTTGATCATGGGCTCGAGGTCGAGCACCTCGAAGATCCGCTCGAAGGAGACGAGCGTGGTCATCACGTCGAGGTTCAGGTTCGAGAGCTGGGTGAGCGGGCCGTACAGGCGGGCCAGGTAGGCGGTCAGCGCGACGATGGTACCGATGGCGAGCACGCCGTGGACCGCTTCCACCCCGCCGAACCCGTAGGCGAAGGCAGTGGCGAGCGACGCGGTGAGGACGAGCGACACCATGAACATCCTGGCGTAGAGCGCCTGGGCGACGCCGATGTCGCGGACACGGGCTGCCTTCTCGTCGAAATGGCGCGATTCGGCTTCCGAACGACCGAAGAGCTTGACGAGGAGGGCTCCAGAGACGTTGAAGCGCTCCTGCATCACCATGTTCATCTGCGCGTTCAGGTCGTAGCTCTCCTTCGTGAGCGTTCCGATCTTGCGGCCGACGAAGCGGGCGGAGATGAGGAAGGCCGGAAGCAGCACGAGCGCGATCAGGGTGATCTGCCAGGACAGGTAGAGCATCGCCCCGAGCACGATGAGCACGGTGACCAGGTTGCCCACGACGTTCGAGAGCAGTGTCGTGAACGCCTGCTGTGCGCCGATCACATCGTTGTTGAGCCGGCTCACCATCGCCCCGGTCTGGGTGCGCGTGAAGAAGGCGAGCGGCATCTGCTGGACGTGGCGGAAGACCTGCGACCGCATGTCGAAGATGAGGCCCTCACCGACGATCGCGGCGACGCGGCGCTGGTAGAGCGAGAGGGCCGCTGTCACGAGCGCGAGGCCCGCGGCGAGGAGCGCGAGGTCGATCACGAGCCCGGCGTTCTTCCCGATGATCCCGCGGTCGATGATGGCCCGCAGGATGAGCGGGTTGACCGCGCCCGCGACGGCGCCGAGGACGACCACGGGGACGAAGATCATGAGGATCTTCCGGTAGGGTTTCGCGAAGCGGAGCATGCGGCGCGTGGTGCCCTTCTTCACCCGGTGCTCGAGAACCGAGCGGTCCTGGCGGAAGGAGCGCATTCCCGTCCAGCCCGCGGACATGCCGCGCCCCATCATCGGGGGCATCGCGTGCGGTTAGGAGGCGTGGCCGGGCGGCCGGTTACAGGTGCTCATGGCGATATCAGCCTACCGGCGCAGCGTTCGAAGACCCCGCGCACGTGCTGACGCCCGGGGGGTGCAACGCCACGCGCGCACACCGTCAGGCGCCGACGGCGTGCGCGCCGCCGTCGACATGGAGCATCTCCCCGGTCGTCATGGAGAGCCAGTCCGAGAGCAGCGTGACGCAGGCCCTGGCGACGGGCGTCGCGTCGTGGACGTCCCAGCCGAGCGGGGCGCGCCCTGCCCACGAGCTCTCGAATGCCGAGAATCCCGGGATCGACTTGGCGGCCATCGTCCGCACGGGGCCCGCGGCGACGAGGTTCACGCGGATGCCCTTCGGACCGAGCTCCTTGGCGAGATAGCGGGTGAGCGACTCGAGCGCGGCCTTGGCCACGCCCATCCAGTCGTAGGCCGGCCAGGCGACCGTCGCGTCGAAGTCCAAGGCGACGACCGAGGCACCGCCGCCGGCGCCGGAGGCCTCGAGGAGGGGGAGGAACGCGCCGACGAGCGCCTTGAGGGAGTACGCGGACACCTCGAGCGCCACCGAGACGTCCTCCCAACCAGCCGTGAGCATCCCCGAGCCGAGGCAGTTCGGCGGGGCGAAGCCGATCGCGTGCAGCAGGCCGTCGAGGCGGCCCCAGCGCGCGGAGAGGTCCGTCGCTGCAGCGGCGAGCTGCTCCTGGCTGGTCACGTCGAGCTCGAGGACGTCGGGCACGACGGGCAGCTTCCTCGCCGTGCGCCGGGTGAGCGAGAGCCCGCGGCCGAAGCCCGACAGCACGATCTCCGCACCTTGCTCCAACGCAGACCGCGCGGCGGCGAACGCCAGGGAGTCGTCGGTCAGCACGCCGGTGACCAGGATCCGTTTACCCTCCAAGAGACCCACGACGAGGCAGGCTATCGCCCGAGGGCGCCGGCGCCGGCTGGCGGGGACGCCGCAGACACCGGGAGACACGAGGCAGCGGGCACGCCCGCACACGGACGCATGTGAGAAGGTGGTCAGGTGGACATCGGGATCATCGGAGGAACGGGCCCTGCAGGACGAGGGCTGGGGCTGCGCCTGGCCGCGGCGGGCATGTCGGTTGCGATCGGGTCTCGTGACCCCGCCCGCGCAGCGGGAGTCGTCGACGAGATGGCCGCGCGGTGGGCCGGGCGTCTCGGGGGCTCCTTGAGCGGGGTGGGGAACGTCGAGGCGACCGGAGGAAAGCTGGTCGTGCTGGCGACTCCCTGGGACGCGGCGGTGCGGACCGTGGCCGAGCTGGGTGACCGCCTCGAAGGCAAGGTCCTCGTCTCGATGGCGAACGCGCTCGTGCGCGAGGGTCAGGAGATGGTGCCGCTCTTCCATCCGCGAGGCTCGGTCGCCGCCGCGGTGCAGGCTGCTGCCCCAGGCGCGAAGGTCGCCGCCGCCTTCCATCACCTCCCTGCCCGCGAGATGGCGGACCTCGACTCGGGGCTGGTGGCCGACGTGCTGGTGTGCGCCGACGATCCGGAGGCGACGGGGGAGACCATGTCGCTCGTGGAGCGCATCGAGGGCCTGCGTCCCCTCGACGCCGGCAGCCTGAGCCAGGCGGCGGCGATCGAGGCGTTCACGGCGGTCTGCGTCACGCTGAACATCCGACACCGCGCGCACAGTACGTTGAAGCTCGCCGGGATCTGAGGTGCGGCTCTACGACACCGCGCGCCGCCAGGTGGTTCCCTTCCAGGTCGGACCGCTCGTGACCGTGTACACGTGCGGCATCACCCCCTACGACTCGGCGCACCTCGGCCACGCGGCCGTGTACTTGACCTTCGACGTGCTGCGCCGTCGCCTCGAGGACAGCGGTCACCGGGTGCGCTGCGTGCGCAACGTCACCGATGTCGACGACGACATCCTGCGCAAGGCGCGTGACCTCGGCGTGCACTACCTCGATCTCGCCGCCGAGGAGATGGCTCGCTTCGACTCGGACATGAAGGCGCTCGGGCTGCTCTCTCCCGAGGTCGAGCCCCGGGCGACGTCGGCGATCCCCGACATCCTGGCCCTCGTGGGCGCTGCGCTCGACACCGGACACGCGTACCGCTCGGGCGGCGCGGTGTACTTCGACGTCGCCAGGTTCCCCGGGTTCGGCAAGGTGAGCCACCTCTCGGAGGGCGAGATGCTCGCCCTCGCAGCCGAGCACGGCGGGAACCCTGACGACCCCGCGAAGCGGCATCCGCTCGATTTCGTCCTGTGGCAGCCCTCGCTCCCCGACGAGCCGTCGTGGGAGTCGCGCTGGGGACCCGGACGCCCAGGATGGCACATCGAGTGCTCGGCGCTGGCGATGCGGGAGCTCGGCCCGACGATCGACCTTCACGGAGGTGGGCGAGACCTGATCTTCCCCCATCACGAGTGCGAGACGGCGCAGTCCGAGGCGGTGACCGGGCGCCAGTTCGTACGTCACTGGCTGCACGTCGGCCTCGTCGGCCTGGGTGGCCAGAAGATGTCGAAGTCGCTGGGCAACCTGGTGTTCGTCGGTGACCTGGTCGAGAGCTGGGAGCCGGCGGTGGTCCGGCTCGCGCTCCTCGCGCACCACTACCGGGCCGACTGGCAGTGGGACGATGCGGCGCTCGACGCGGCCGCGGCACGTCTCGAGCGCTGGCGCGCGGCCGGCACTCGGCTCCGAGCCGAGCCGGATCGCCCATCGCACGCGCTCGATGCGGTGCGTGACCGGCTGGACGACGACCTGGACGCGCCGGGGGCGCTCGCAGCGCTCGACGAGCTCGCCGACGCCGGCGAACCGGTCGCAGCAGGCGCAGCCCTGCTCGGCATCGACCTGTTCGGGGCCGACCTGCCCGGCGCCGATCGGCTCGGTGCCGATCGGCTCGGTGCCAATCGGTGAGCGTGTGAGCGACCAGCGTGCGCCGGCCAGGGACTGGCCGCGCGAGGACGGAAGGACGAAGGGGTCGATGGCGGACATGGTGACGATCAAGTTGCCCGACGGCTCGACGCGCGAGCTGCCGAAGCGCGCGACCGCCGCGGACCTGGCAGCGGAGATGGGACCGGGAGTTGCGGCGTCTGCGGTGGCCGCCGAGGTGAACGGGCGGCTTGTCGACCTGGCGAGCCCGCTCGTCGACGGCGCATCCGTGTCCATCGTGCCCGCCGGCTCCGAGGCGGGACGCGACGTGATCCGCCATTCGACCGCGCACGTGATGGCGCAGGCGGTCCTCCGCCTGTGGCCCGGCGCGCGGCTCGCGATCGGCCCGGTGATCGCCGACGGCTTCTACTACGACTTCGAGCTCCCAGGTGGGGCGCACTTCTCCGAGGAGGACCTCGTCCGTGTCGACGCCGTCATGCGCGACATCATCGCGGAGGACCAGCCTTTCTCCCGTGAGGAGCTCTCGGTCGACGAGGGGCTGGCACTCTTCGAGGGACAGCCCTACAAGCAGGAGATCATCGAGGCGGTGGCCGCGGGCGCAGAGGAGGTCGATGCCGCCGGTAGCGCCGACGTGGGCCGAGCGGTGGTGTCGGCGTACCGCAACTCCGAGGCGTTCGTGGACCTCTGCCGCGGGCCGCACGTCCCTTCGACCGGTCGGCTCGGCCACTTCCGGCTCACCCGGGTGGCAGGCGCGTACTGGCGGGGCGACGAGCATCGTCAGCAGCTCCAGCGGATCTACGGGACGGCGTGGGAGTCCGAGGAGGCGCTCGCCGGCTACCTCCACCGCCTCGAAGAGGCGGAGCGGCGGGACCACCGCCGGATCGGGCACGAGCTCGACCTCTTCTCGTTCCCCGAGGAGATCGGGTCCGGCCTTCCGGTGTTCCATCCGAAGGGTGGCATCGTCCGTCGGGAGATGGAGGACTACTCGCGCCAGCGCCACGCGGACGCCGGCTACGACTTCGTCTACTCCCCTCACATCACGAAGGCATCGCTCTTCGAGGTGTCAGGTCACGTCGACTGGTACGCGGATTCGATGTACCCGCCGATGGAGCTCGACGACGGCTCGACCTACTACGTCAAGCCGATGAACTGCCCGTTCCACATCCTCGTCTTCCGGAGCCGACAGCGCTCCTACCGCGAGCTTCCGATGCGGCTCTTCGAATTCGGGTCGGTCTACCGTTACGAGAAGTCCGGTGTGGTGCACGGCCTCACCCGCGTGCGAGGGATGACGCAGGACGACGCGCACATCTTCTGCACGCGCGAACAGCTCTCGGACGAGCTGACCAGGGCGCTCACATTCGTGCTCGACCTCCTGAGCGACTTCGGGCTCGACGACTTCTGGCTGGAGCTCTCCACGAAGCCCGAGGACAAGGCGGTCGGGTCCGACCAGGACTGGGAGGAGGCGACCGCGACGCTGCGCGAGGTGGCGGAGGGCCGGGGCCTCGAGCTGGTGCTCGACGAGGGCGGGGGCGCCTTCTACGGCCCGAAGATCTCCGTGCAGGCACGTGACGCGATCGGGCGGAACTGGCAGATCTCGACGGTACAGCTGGACTTCCAGCTGCCGCAGCGCTTCGGTCTCGAGTACACGGGTGCGGACAACGCCAAGCACCGCCCGGTCATGATCCACCGGGCGCTCTTCGGCTCCGTGGAGCGGTTCTTCGGCATGCTGCTCGAGCACTACGCCGGCAACCTCCCCACGTGGCTCTCGCCGGAGCAGGTGCGCGTCCTCCCCGTGCGTGACGACCACGTGGAGTACGCGCTGGCGACGACCGAGCGCTTCTGCGCCGCAGGGCTGCGCGCGCAGATGGTCGACGCGAGCGAGCCCTTGGGCACGCGGATCCGCAGCGCGAAGCTCGAGAAGATCCCCTACGTGCTCGTCGTGGGGGGTGACGACGTCTCGGCAGGCACGGTCGGCGTGAACCGGAGAGGCGACGATCGTCCGCAGCGAGGGGTGCCGGTCGACCAGGCGATCGCGTTGGCGCGAGACGACGTGGCGCAGCGGCGGACCGCTCCGAGCGGGTAGCGATGCCGCTGGACCAGCTGTGGGCCGGGTGGCGTGACGCGTACGTGCGGGACGCGACCAAGGCGGAGCGCGAAGGATCCGACGGGGACTGCGTCTTCTGCGCGATCGCCGCGAGCGGGCCGCCGGCGGTGGAGAACGGGATGGTGTGGCGCGGGGAGCTCACCTTTGCCGTGCTGAACGCGTACCCTTACGCCAGCGGTCACCTGCTCGTGCTCCCGCTGCGCCACCTCTCGGAGCTCGACGAGCTCAGCTCCGAGGAGTCCTCGGCGCTGTGGACGACGGCACGCGCTGCGGTACGCGCCGTGACCGCGGCGTACCGGCCTGATGGCATCAACCTCGGGGCGAACCTCGGCCGAGCGGCCGGAGCAGGAATCCCGCGCCATCTTCACCTTCACGTGGTGCCTCGCTGGTCTGGCGACACGAACTTCATGACGTCGATCGCCGGCGTCCGGGTGATCCCCGAGACGCTCGGTGGGGCCTGGGAGAAGCTGCACGCTGCCTGGCCCGGCGAGATGAGCTGAGGCCCGGCTCGCCGGGCGCACCTGACGCGCGAGGCGTCCGACCCCTCGGCCCCCTGCTCTGTCGCCTACTCGGTCACGACGCTCCGCGCGAGACCGGCGACCAGATGCTCGGGAACGGGGTCGTAGTGGTCGTGCTCGGCACGGAATCGGCCGCGCGCAGCGGTGAGGGCGCGAAGGTCGACGGCGTAGCGGGCCAGCTCGGCGGTCGGGACCATCGCCGTGACCTGCTGCATGGAGTCGGCAGTGGCCTCGGTGCCCACGATCCTCCCGCGCCGGGAGTTGAGGTCGCCGAGGACGTCGCCTTGGAGATCCGCCGGGATCGTCACGATGACCTTGGACACCGGCTCGAGCAGGATCGGCCCCGCGTGAGCCACGGCTTCGCGCAAGGCGAGCATCGCCGCGGTCTTGAAGCTGAGCTCGGACGAGTCGACCGGGTGGAACTTGCCGTCGTCCACCGTGACCGACACGTCCACCACCGGGTAGCCGTACGCACCCCCGCGGGCCATGGCTTCGACGACCCCCTTTTCGACGGCGGGGATGTACTGGCGGGGAATGACGCCGCCCACGACCTCGTCGTGGAACTGGAAGCCGCCGCCGCGCTCGAGCGGTTCCACGCGCAGGTGGCAGACCGCGAACTGGCCATGGCCGCCCGACTGCTTCTTATGTTTTCCCTCGGCGGCTGCCGGCTTGGAGATCGTCTCGCGGTAGGGGATCGCGACCTCCTGGCGTTCGACGGACACCCCGAACTTGCGTGACAGGCGCTCGAGCGTGACCGCCAGGTGCACCTCCCCCGAGACGCCGAGAACGGTCTGGTGCGCCTCGTCGTTGCGGCTGACCGTGAGGCTGCGGTCCTCTTCGCACAGGCGCTGGAGGGCTGACATGAGCTTGTCCTCGTCCGACCGTGATGCCGGCGCGACGGCCACCGCGAGAGCCGGAGCCTCGGGCTCGGGGAACACGACGGTGACGGGCTTGTCCTTCGGCGCAAGCGTGTCGCCGGTGAGCGTGGCCCCAAGGCGGGGGATCGCGACGAAATCCCCCGCGCCGACCGCGTCGACGGGGGTGGTCTCGTGGCCGCGGAGCTGCGAGAGCACGTGCAGGCGCTCGTCGGCGTGGGTCCGGGGGTTCGTGAGGACCGTGTCGGGCTCGAGCGTCCCGGAGAGGACCTTGCACAACGACAGCCGCCCGGCGTGCTGGTCGGAAAGGGTCTTCACGACGACGAGGAGGGGAGGAGCGGACGGGTCGGCGGGGACCTCGGTCGTGACGCCACCTGCGCTGACCAGGGCCGGCCGGCCCCGGTCCGGAGGGGGGCACAGCTCGACGAGGAGGCGTGCCAGACGGTCGACGCCGACACCGGTCGTCCCGGAGCAGCACAGCACCGGGAACACCGCTCCTGCAGCGACGCCGGAGGCGAGGCTCGCCTGCAGCTCACCCCGGGTGATCTGCTCGCCGTCGAGGTAGCGGGCCATGAGATCGTCGTCGCCCACGACGATCCCCTCGACCAGTTGCTCGTGCACGGCGTGCTCGGTCACCACCAGGTCGTCGGGGATGGGGCCTTCCTGGCCGCGCAGCGGGGGCCCGGCGCTCGTGTCGTAGAGGGTTGCCCGGTCGTCGAGCAAGTCGATGACGCCCTGGAACTGGCCTTCCGACCCGATGGGGAGCTCCACGGGCGCGATGCCCGTGCCGAAGGCGGCTTGGATCTCACCGAGCGTGCGGTCGAAGTCTGCTCGCTCCCGATCGAGCTTGTCGATCACGACGATGCGCGGGATCCCGAGGGCGGCCGCCGCCCGCCAGGCGTCCTCGGTCTGTGCCTGTACCCCGTCGGTGGCGCTCACCACGACGATCGCGAGGTCCGCGACGCCGAGCGCGTCCCGCATGTCGGTGGCGAAGTCGGCGTAGCCCGGGGTGTCCAGCAGGTTCACCTTCACGCCGTCGACGCTGCACGGCGCGATGGCCAGCGAGACCGACAGCTGGCGGGCGATCTCCTCGGGCTCGAAGTCGCAGACCGTCGTGCCCTTCTCCACGGATCCCTGGCGGCTGAGCGCGCCCGCGGAGAGCAGGAGCGCTTCGGCCAGGGTGGTCTTGCCTGCCGCATGGTGGCCGACGAGGGCCACGTTGCGGATGTCCGACGGCGGGAGCGGTGCCACGACGACGACCTCCTTCCGGGATGGCCGGCAGCCCCCCGCCGGCGTTGTGCCCGTGCGTCAGTTAACCACCACTGGTGGACGGGTTCTGCGGACCGAGCATCGCGTGGCGGTGCACGTAGGTCAGGGAGTAGGGCGGCACCAGGTCGACCCCGTCAGGCTTGTCGAGGTACCCAGGTCCCGCGCCGGGGATGCCGGTGTGCCCGTACTGCCAGACGATCGTGTTCGTGCGCGGGTCCACCACGATGACCCGGTGGTTCCAGTCGTCGTTCAAGATCACGTCGCCGTTCGGCAGTGGCAGCGCGAGGGACGGTCTGTCGAGTGCCTGGGTCCCCGTCGGCGCGTAGCGCCAGACGAGCTGCCCGCTCGAGGTGAACTCGACCACCTGTCCGGGGTTCGAGTAGTCGGCGGTGATGAAGACGTCGCCGTGGACCTGGTTGGTGTCCGAGGGGTATGTGACCCCTGGCGGGTTCGTCGACCACAGGACCTTTCCCGTCCTCAGGTCGAAGCCGTCCACCCAGTCGCCGTCGATCTCCGTCACGATCCAGTTGCCGTTCGAGAGAGGGAAGACGCCGTTGGGGCTTCCCCAGCGTGTCGGGGGCTGGTGCGCGCAGGAGCTGGTCGTCTGGCCGATCACCTCGACAGGCGAGTGGCTGGGAGGGTGCAGGACGAGGATCCGGCAGTTCTTGATGTCTGCCAGCACGACGTCCCCGTCGGGGAGCATCATCGCGTCGTCAGGGTTGTCCAGGTAGTCCGGTGACGAGCCCGGCGACCCCGGATGGCCGTAACGCCACACGATGCGCCCGGTCGCGATCGAGATCTCCGAGACGACGTAGTTGTCCTCCTGGGTGACGATGATGTCCTTGCCGTTCGGGGTGAAGAAGGCGTCGTCGGGTGTCACGAACGTCTGTCCTGGCAGGAGGTCCCCCGGCTTCGGGAACCTCCAGACGATGTTGCCCTGGGGGTCGACGATGATGAGGCGATTGTTGTTCCGGTCCGCGATGAGCACGTCGGTGGGCAGTACCGACGGCTGGGAGCCCGGAGCGAGGTACGGACCCGGCTTCAGGTGCGCGGTCGCCCGATAGCCGGAGGGCGCAGGGAAGGGGAGCGAGCCGCGTACGCCGGTTCGCGCACGCCCGCGGTGCGTGTCGGTGCCGTGTGCCGTGCCGGTGCCGTGTGCGCTCGCCGCCGTGCCCGATGCCAAGAGCGCGGCGGCGCAGGCGAGGGCCGTCAGCGCGCCGACGGCCGGGCGTCGGCGCCGACGCCATGGAGCTCGTTGGAACCGTCGCGTGCAGCCACCCTAGGAGGGCAAAGCTGAAGGAAGTCAAACGACCAGGCCGAGAGGCAGGGCTGCCTCTCGCTCTCGCGCGCGTCGGACGCGAGGCGGGTCCGACCTGCCCGGTGATCGTCGGGACCGGCGGGCGGCTGGACGGTCGAGGTAGGATCCAACAGGTGTTCGACGGCCGATGGCGACGGGGGGTCGACCGGTTCACGGCGCCCGTGGGCCGCAGGCTGGTGCGACTGGGCGTCACCGCCGACGTACTGACCGGTTCGGGGCTCGTGTTCGCGGTCGGGACCGCGGTGGCTGTGGCCACTGGGCACCTGCTGCTCGGCATCCCGCTCCTCGTCATCACGGGCTTCCACGACCTGTTCGACGGCCCCGTGGCGAAGGCGGCTGGGACGGCGTCGGTGCGTGGCGCGCTGTTCGACTCCGTGATGGACCGCGTGGCGGACGCCGTCCTCATGGTGGGGGTCTCGTGGTACCTCGTCTCGGTGCGCGAGGGAGAGCTTGCGCTCCTGCCTCTCGCCGTGCTCGGCGCGGCTTCGTTGGTGTCCTACGTCCGGGCGAAGGCCGAGTCCCTCGGTCTGCCGATGACGAACAAAGGGCTTCTGAGTGGCCTCATGGAGCGCGCCGAGCGCATGATCCTGCTCGGCGTGGGCTTGCTCGAGCCGTGGCTGCTCGTCCCGGTGCTCTGGGCGTTGCTCGGCCTCACGATGCTCACCGCCGTCGCACGTTTCGCTACCGCGTGGCGCGCGGCGGAAGGTCCCGCGCAGCGCCCGGAGCCCGTTCGGGCCCGGACCGAGGTGACGCGAGAGGTGCCGTGGAGATCGGGCCGAGAGGCAGCGGCGCTTCGGCGCGCGCGGCGCGAGGGGTCCTTCGTCCCGGGGCAGAGCGGCGAGATCGCCGCGCGGTGGCGTGCTCGCCGGCAGGAGGCGCTCGAGAGCCGAACGGCGCGTGCCCGGGCGCGTCGGGAGCGCATCGATGCCGCGCGAGCTGCGCGGGCGGCGCGAGCGCAGCACGGCACCGCAGAGCGGCGCGCACAGCACGGTAGCCGCGGCTCGGGCCCTGTCGACCGTGGGACTTGAGCGGCTCCGAGCCGGCGCGACCTACATCGCCTACAGGGTCTCGGGAGCCGGGTTGGAGATCCTCCCCGAGCCGATTGCCTCCGGTGCGGCTGCGTTGGTCGCAAGCGCGCTCGCGCGGCGTCCGCACGGCGACTTCGCGATTCGACAGCGCCACGTCACCCGGGTGCTGGCATCCACTTCACCCGTTGTCGCACCCGACCCGGCGGTGGTGCGCCGATGGGCCCGCCGCTCGTACCGCAGCTATGCGAGGTACTGGGTCGAGGGCGCCCGGCTGCCATCCATCCCAGGCGACGTCGTGCGGGCGCGGTTGATCCTCGAC
Organism: Actinomycetes bacterium; assembly: GCA_021845725.1. Lineage (GTDB taxonomy): Bacteria > Actinomycetota > Acidimicrobiia > Acidimicrobiales > RAAP-2 > JAJYVT01. The sequence goes on from JAJZVL010000030.1 coordinate 26,629, forward strand.
TGGGGGTATGAGCACGTCGAGGAGGCCGTCGGGTCCGGGCGCGGCGTGGTCCTCGCACTGCCCCACGTCGGCAGCTGGGAGTGGGGCGGCACCTTCCTGGCCCTCGAGGGCCACCCGATGACGAGCGTGGCGGAGCGCCTCGAGCCACCCGCGCTGTTCCGGTGGTTTCTCAGCCAACGCGAAGCGATGGGGATTCGGATCGTGCCGCTCGGCGAGGGGTCGGGACAGGCGCTGCTCGAGGAGCTGCGCCGCGGCGGGCTGGTGGGGCTCGTGTGCGACCGGGACGTCGGGGGCAACGGGGTGAAGGTCGAGTTCTTCGGCGAGGAGACGACCCTTCCGGCCGGTCCGGCGACCCTTGCCCTGCGAACTGACGCAGCGCTGATCCCCGCGGCGGTCTACAGCGGACCCGCTGACGCGCACTTTGCCGTGGTCACAGCGCCGCTCGACACGCACCGCACCGGGGCGTTTCGCACCGACGTCGTGCGGCTGACCCAGGAGCTCGCGCACCGCTTCGAGTGGATGGTGCGTCGCGCGCCCGAGCAGTGGCATCTCTACCAGCCCAACTGGCCGAGCGACCGTGACCACTGACGGGGGGCCGGCGCTGCGCGTGGCCATGGTCTGCCCCTACGACCTCGCGAGGCCCGGGGGTGTGCAGGGCCAGGCGCGCGGCCTCTCCCGGGCGCTGCGGCGCATGGGTCACGAGGTGGTGGTGATCGCGCCGCACGATCGCGTGCGTGGGTGGGTCACAGAGCAGGTCTACGCCGTGGGGCGATCACTGGCGGTCCGTGCGAACGGGTCGGTCGCGCCCGTATCGGTATCGCCGCTCGCGGCGAGGCGTGCCATGGCCGCGGCGCGCGACTGGCGCGCCGAGGTGGTCCACCTTCATGAGCCGCTCGCACCGGTGCTGGGCTACGGCTTCCTCCTCACCGGCCGCTGGCCGGTCGTCGCGACCTTCCACCGCTCCGGGGTCCCGCTCGCCGCGCCGCTCGCCGCGCCCGCGACCCGATGGATGTGCGACCGCATCCAGGTGCGCGTCGCAGTGTCCGAGGTCGCGCGCCGCACCGCGGCTGCCTGGTGCGCTGGGGGGATCGAGGTCCTCTTCAACGGGCTCGACATGGACCGGTTCTCGGGCGCATTCCCAGCTGCGTCCAAGCTCCCCGCAGTCGTCTTCCTCGGACGTCACGAGCAGCGCAAGGGACTCGGCGTGCTCCTCGAAGCGTTCTCGAACAGCGAGCTCGGCGCGGAGCTGTGGGTGATCGGGACGGGTCCGGACACCGCATCGCTGCGAGCCCGGTATCCCGAGTCGGACCGGGTCCGCTGGCTCGGGGCGCTGAGCGACGAGGAGGCGGCGAGCAGGCTCCGAGGCGCCTCCGTGCTCTGCGCGCCGTCCCTCGGCGGGGAGTCGTTCGGCATGGTGCTCTTGGAGGGGATGGCTGCACGTTGCCGTGTCGTGGCGTCGGACATCGCCGGGTACCGCGAAGCCGCGGGCGGCCATGCGGTGCTGGTCCCGCCCGGCGACGTGGGAGCGCTGCAGGGGGCGCTCGCGGCGGCGCTCTCTACGCCGTGCGACTCGCTCGCCATCGAGGCTGCGGCGTCCTACGCGCGCGAGTGGTCGATGGACCGCCTCGCACAGCGCTATGTGGAGGCCTACCGAGGCGCGGCCCGGATCTGGCGCCCCGGGGTGGCAGGCGAGATCCCCGCGTCGCGCGCACTCGGACGGGCGGGTACGAAGGTGGGACGACAGGAACCCGGCGGTAACGTGGGGCCCCGATGAGCGATCCGGCCGGAGAGAGGCAAAGCGCGGGGCCGGGGCGCCGTCAGCAGCGGGCCAGGAGCGCGCCGCGCACCGCGCCTCGGCAGGGAAACGCATCTTCCCAGGGCAAGGGCGCCTCGAGGGGCAAGAGCCCCTCACGGGGCAAAGCGCCCTCGAAGGGCAAGGCCCAGCTCAACGCGTCATCACCGGCTGACGGGCGGGCGAGCGGGAGAGCGAGCCGTGACCCAGCCGGCCGTGTGGATGCGCCGCGTGCTGGGACGCCCTCATCCGTGCTGCGTGGCGACGCGGTCCTCAGCGCACACCGGCTGGTCGACGCCCAGAACGAGGATCGGCGGCGCGCCAACGCGCTGCGGCTGCGGGTGCTCGCGGCAGCCGCTGGCGTCCTGCCAGCGGTCGTGGTGGGGGTCGTCATCGGGGTCGTCATCGGGATCGTCGCCGGGGCGGTCGTGGCGCTGGCGGTCTTCGTCGCTGTGGCCGTCGGCATCCTCTCGGCATCGCTGGAAGTCGCTCTGAGACTGGTCGGCGGTGCGCCGGTGTCGAGCGGTGCGCTGCCCGCTCTCGAGAACCAAGTCGAGGGGCTGTGCTCGACGCTCGGGGTCGCACGGCCCAGGCTGTGGCTCGTCGACGATCCTGTCGCCAACGCCTGCGCGCTCACCGGCCGCCGCGGACGGTCGGTCCTCGTCGTCACCTCGGGCCTCCTTTCGCGCTTGGGGCTCATCGAGATGGAGGGCGTTGTCGCCCACGAGCTCGTGCATGTGAAGCGCAGGGACGCGGCCGTCTCATCAGTGGCCGTCGCCACCGCCGGGCTGGTCGCATGGGTGAGCGGTCGGGACGAGCTCGTCCATCTTGCCGTGGGTCGGGGGCGCGAGTACGAGACCGATCAGGCTGCCGCGCTCGCCGTGCGGTACCCGCCGGGGCTGCATGACGCACTCGCGTCGATGGGTGGCCAGGTCTCTGGTGGGGCATCGCCGTTCAGCGGACGCCGCTGGGCCGCGACCCGGTGGATCTGGATCGACCCGATGGTCGGTGAGCCCGAGCGCCCTCGGGCCGGGGAGCTCGACGCGACGAAGACCCGAGTGGACGCACTCGCGCAGTGGTGACGCTGCCCACGCCGGGCAGCCCCGCCCTCGCCACAGCCGTCGGGCAGTGGTGCCGCTGGCCCGCCCCAACACCGTGCGGCGCCCGGTAGCATGGGCCCCATGACGACGGCCGACGCAGGACGCGAGACGGGCACGTTCAAGGTGAAGCGCGGTCTGGCCGACATGCTGCGCGGCGGTGTGATCATGGACGTCGTCGACGCGCAGCAGGCCAAGATCGCCGAGGATGCCGGCGCGGTCTCGGTGATGGCGCTCGAGCGGGTCCCTGCCGACATCCGGCGCGAGGGCGGCGTGGCGAGGATGAGCGACCCTGCGCTGATCGAGGGGATCCAGCAGGCGGTCACGATCCCGGTGATGGCCAAGGCGCGGATCGGCCATTTCGCGGAGGCGCAGGTCCTCCAGGCGCTGGGCGTCGACTACGTCGACGAGAGCGAAGTCCTCACCCCGGCCGACGAGGCGTACCACATCGACAAGTGGGCGTTCACGGTGCCGTTCGTGTGCGGCGCGACCAACCTGGGGGAGGCGCTGCGTCGGCTCTCGGAGGGCGCCGCGATGATCCGCTCGAAGGGCGAGGCTGGCACCGGCAACATCGTCGAGGCCGTCCGCCACCTCCGCTCCATCGTGGGCGACATCCGGAGGCTCACCCAGGCGGACAGCGCGGAGCTCTACGGATGGGCCAAGGAGCTGCGTGCGCCCATCGGTCTCGTCCAAGAGATCGCAGAGACGGGCAAGCTCCCGGTTCCGCTGTTCTGCGCTGGCGGGATCGCGACCCCCGCTGACGCGTCGCTCGTGATGCAGCTCGGCGCCGAGGCGGTGTTCGTCGGCTCGGGGATCTTCAAGAGCGAGGACCCGGCACGTCGGGCGCGGGCGATCGTGGAGGCGACGACCCACTTCGCGGATGCCGAGTACGTCGCCAAGGTCAGCCGAGGGCTCGGCGAGGCCATGCGGGGCGAGGAGCTCTCCGAGCTCGGCGAGCGTCTGGCCGACCGCGGCTGGTAGCGGTGGAGGAGCCGGCGGCGATCGTCGGCGTTCTCGCCCTCCAAGGTGACGTCTTGGAGCACGAGGCCGCCCTGCGCGAGGTGGGAGCCGTGGTCCGCCGAGTGCGGCGTCCCTCGGATCTCGCCGGGATCGAGGGCCTGGTGCTGCCTGGCGGAGAGTCGACGACCCTGTCGAAGCTGCTCGACTCCTCCGGCCTCTTCGCGCCGATTGCCGAGGCGGTGGCCGAGGGGCTGCCGGCGTTCGGCACGTGCGCGGGCCTCATCCTGCTCGCCGCCAAGGTCGAGGACGGCCGGCCCGACCAGCGGTCGTTCGCGGCGCTCGACTGCACGGTGCGCCGCAACGGCTACGGCCCGCAGCGCTTCTCCTTCGAAGGCGTGGCGGAGCCTGTGGATGCCGTGCTCGGCGTAGAGACAGGACCCCTTCCGGCGGTCTTCATCCGCGCACCGCTCGTGACCGAGGTGTGGGGGGACGCAGAGGTGCTCGCGAGGGAGGGGGTGGGTGGGGCGCCTGTGGTCCTCCGGCAGAGGCACGTGCTGGGCGCGACCTTCCACCCTGAGCTCACGTCGGATCGTCGGGTGCACCGGCTCTTCATGGACACGGTCCGCGCTGCGGCGGGGAGGTCGCCACGGGCCCGGTGATGGCGCGGCGCTAGCATCGCCCTGCTCGAGCGCGGGGGCTCGAGCACCGAGCGGGGCCGCAGGGGATCGACAGTTGCAGGAAGGACGCTCGCACGATGTCGGGTCACTCCAAGTGGGCAACCACCAAGTACCGCAAGGGCGCGCAGGAT
>JAJZVL010000031.1 GCA_021845725.1 Actinomycetes bacterium
GACCTCAGCAGGGAGGAGGGAGTGTCGCCGCTGATCACGGAGCGCACCCAGAAGGGTCAGCTCGGGATGAAATCACTCGGCGGGATGTACCAGTATGCCGATCAGGATGACGTGAACGCGCACCGGGCGAGGATCGCTGCCGGTCTCGTCGCAGTCCGCAAGACGCTGTCGTCGCTCTGAAGCTCCTCATCGCAGCAGGCCCCCGTTCGCGGGGAGCTCTTGCCTCTCGCAGTTCTCGAGAAAGGGTGGCCGAGATGGCCAAGAAGAAGGTCTACATTCTCGACAGCGGCTCGCTCGTGATCGATCGATCAGAGGTGCTCTGGCACATCGACGTAGGAACTCCCGTGCGCTTTCCCGTCTACAGCGTCCTTGTCGAGCACCCCGAGGGACTGATCCTCTACGACACCGGCTTCGACCTCGAGCACGTCCAGCGCGTGCTCCCGTTCGAGCTGCCCGAGCAGGCTCCGGAGCAGGCGCTTCCTGCCCAGCTGCGGCTCTGCGGCTTCGAGCCCGCACAAGTCGAGTATGTGATCAACTCGCACTTCCATTTTGATCACGTGGGCGGTAACCGCTACCTATCGGAGGCGACGACGCTCGTGAGCAAGGAGGAGCTTCGTCACGCGAAGGTGCCCGAGCCCTTCGAGCGCCTCGGGTACTCCGATCTCGCCTTCGACTATCCGGGGGCGAAGTACGAGGTGATCACGGGAGACGTGGAGATCGCCGACGGCGTCCGCCTTCTCGAGACCCCCGGCCATACGGCGGGCCACTATTCCATGCTCGTCGAGATGGACGAGGGCGCGCCGATGCTGTTCGCCGGTGACGCCGCGTACAGCTTCGAGAACCTCGAGCGCGAGATCATCGGCGGGTTCCATCTCGACCCGAGCGCATCGGTGGACTCCATCCGCAGGCTCAAACGCGTGGCGAAGGAGCGGGGGGCCCAGATCTACCCGTCGCATGAGATGGCGCCGTTCCAGACGTGGCGGCGCGCACCTCTCTTCTACGGGTGAGGCCGGACGACAGCCGAGCACCGCGCGCGTCGCCCTGCTCGTTCCATCGAACAAACGTCTCATCGAACGATTCGAGATCCCCTGAACCATGAAGCTCCCACCCTTCGAAGTTCACCGCCCGAGCTCGCTCCACGACGCGTCGCGCCTGCTCAGGGATCTGGGTGGCGACGCGGTGCCGATCAACGGCGGCACCGAGCTGCTGCTAGCGATGAAGCTTGGCCTCGCGCAGTACGAGCATCTGGTCGACCTGAAGCGCGTGAGCGAGCTACGCGGGGTTCGCCGCGCGGATTCAGTCGTGTCGTTCGGAGCGGGGATGACGCATCGAGAGCTCGAGGGCTCCCCGGTGATCGCGGAGGCGCTCGCAGAGGTACCGCGCATGCTTGCAGAGGTCGCCAACGTTCGGGTCCGCTCCGTCGGCACGATCGGCGGGAACCTCTGCTTCGCCGATCCGCACTCGGACCCTGCCACGTTCCTGTCCGCCGCCGAAGCCACGCTGGTGCTGGGTGATGGCAGCACGTCGCGGCGTGTGCCAGTCGACCAGTTCTTCCTCGGCGCCTATGAGACCGTGCTCGAGCCCGGGGAGCTCTTGGTGGAGGTGACGGTGCCTGCTGTCCCGCTCGGCACGGGTACCGCCCACGTGCGGATGAAGGTGCATGAGCGACCGGCCGTCACCGTCGCGGCGAAGGTCACCGTCGAGCGCGACACGGTCGTCCGGGCACGGCTGGCCGTCGGCTCGGTCTGCGGGGCTCCGGTGCTTGCCGAGGCGATCGACAAGCTGATCGGTGCGTCCCGTGACACCTGGTCCGAGCGCGTCCGGGAGGTCGCGGCGATGTCGGCAGCCGGCATCACACCTGTCGCTGACGCCGAAGGGTCGAGCAGGTACAAGCAGGCTTTGGTCGAGGTCTTCGTGCGGCGGGCGCTGGACGCTGCTCTCGCCGACGCTTCGGGCGTCACGCGATAGGGGAACGGCGATGGCGATGACCCTCAGCGCTCGCTTCACGGTGCCGCTTCCGGTGGGCGAGTCCTGGACGTTGCTCCAGGACATGGATCGCGTGGCTCGGTGGTTCCCCGGTGCGACGCTTGGCGATGCTGAAGGGGAGAGCTTCAACGGAACGGTCCGCGTGAAGCTCGGTCCGATGGTGGTCGACTACCGAGGAACTGCTCGATTCGTCGAGCGGGACGAGGAAGCCCACCGCGTCGTCCTCGAGGCCTCGGGGCGCGAGCAGCGTGGAAGTGGTATGGCCAAGGCGATCGCCAAGACCCAGCTCGAACCTGACGGCGCAGGCACGGCCGTGACGGTGTCAGTCGACCTCGACATCTCTGGTCGACCGGCCCAGCTGGGCCAGGGTCTCATGCAGGATGTCGCCCAGCGCCTCGTCGAGGAGTTCTCCGAGCGCATGAGGGCCGAGCTCGAATCCGAGCAGGATCGGGGAAGATCAGCAGGACGGACCTCAGAGTCGCGCGGCGCGGCGCCCGTCGAGCCGGCAGCCGGCGACTCCGACGTGCTCGACCTCGGGCGGCTCGTCGGACAAGATCTGGTTCGCAGGGCGGCGCCGCTCGGTACCGCCCTGCTCGTCCTCGCCGTCGTTGTCACGTACTGGCTCCGCAGGCGGGCTCGCCAGGAGGTTCGATGCCATGAAGATCGATGAGATGAGATGCGGACGATGAGCCAAGCGCATTCTGGCCCGGCGATCGAGAACCTCACGCTGTGGGAACGCGTGTACCAGCACCTTCAGGGCGAGATCCTGGAGGGCCGCCTCCTCCCGGGGACGGTCCTCTCGGAGGTCGCGCTCGCGAAGGAGCTCGGCGTGAGCCGCGGCCCTATCCGGGAGGCAATGGGCCGCCTGGCGGCTGAAGGCCTGGTCAAGGTCCGGCCGAGACGCGGCGCGGTCGTACGCGCTCCCACGCTCGAGGAGCTCGTCGAGGCCTACCAAGTCCGTGAGGTCCTCGAGTCTCTGGCCGTCAGTCTCGCAGTGCCCCGGCTCACCGAGGCGGATCTCCACGAGCTCGGCACCCTTGTCGACGAGATGGACGCGAGCGCGCGGAAGAACGACCGCGGGCGTTTCTTCGAGGCGAACGTCGCGTTCCACGAACGGTTCTGTGAGATGAGCGGGAACCGCAAGCTACGTCAGGTGCACCTCACGCTCATGGGCGAGATCCGCGGCTTTCAGGATCGTTCGCTGGCGATCCGAGGAAATCCCGTCGATTCGGTGGCAGAGCACCGGGCGATCCTTGCCGCTGCAGCGGCTGGCGACGCGCAGTTGGCCGCCCAGCTCGCCGGAACTCACGTGCGCGTTCCGGCAGAACGGTTGAAGAACCATCTTCATGAGCGCATCGGCATGGAGCGATCTGGAGGTGACGTGCTCACGGCACTGCCGGGCGGGACAGGTGAGGCGGCCGTACCGCCGAGTAGTCGCAGTCATGGGTGATCTTCGACGATCCCTTGGCAAGCGTCCACGACGAAGAACAGGAGGGAAATGAAAGATGGGAGCACTCAGCGGGAAAGTAGCCGTCGTCACCGGAGCCGGGCAGGGCATCGGGTTCGCCATCGCAAGGCGATTGCATGCGACAGGGGCAGTCGTCGTGATCGCGGACCTGGACGCGGCGAAGGGTGAGAAGGCGGCCGGGGAGCTGGGGGCGGGCGCCGAGGCGATCGGAACCGATGTCGGGGATGAGAGCTCGGTGAGTGCGCTCTTCAGCCAGGTGCTCAGTGCCCATGGCAAGGTCGACATCGTCGTCAACAACGCGGCAATCGTGCCGTACACGGCATGGGACGACGTGGACTTCGCAGAGTGGCGACGGATCATGAGAGTCAACCTCGACGGTGTCTACCTCGTATGCCGCGCTGCCCAGGTCCCGATGCGGGAGGCCAAGTACGGCCGGATCGTGAACCTCGCCTCGAACGCCTTCTTCGCCGGCACGCCCAACATGTCGGCCTACATCGCCGCCAAGGGAGGGGTCATCGGCCTGACGCGCGCATTGGCGACGGAGCTCGGTCCGTACAACATCACGGTCAACGCGGTGGCACCCGGGCTCACCGCGTCTGATGGTGTGCTCGCCAGCCCCCACAAGGACTCGATCGCGTTCGTCGAGACGCTGCAGGCACTCAAGCGCACGGGCACGCCCGAGGACATCGCCCCGGTCGTGGCATTCCTTGCGTCGGACGCGGCCGGATGGGTCACTGGCCAGACCTACACCGTCGACGGGGGCCACGTCCGCTACTAGTCGTGGGCCGGCGTCGGTGCCCAGTGAAGGGGGAGTGCGGTGACGGATGTCGAGGCGGGACGAGTGGCTCTGGCAGTGCGTGACGTGGACGCGTCGGTCCGCTTCTACGTCGACGGGCTCGGGTTCCAAGTCGAGCAGCTCTTCGAGGATCCGCCGTACGCGACGCTCTCGCTCGGCTCGCTGCGCCTGTCGCTGACCCAGTCCGGCTCGATGGTGCCGGATGTCGACGGGATGCGACTGGTGGCGGGTGCGGACGATCGGTCGTCTGCGGCGATGGTCGTGCTCGAAGTGGCCGATGCGCGGGCTGCATTTCGGCAGCTGGCTGACCGGGGAGTGCGTCCCCGGTCGGACCCCTGGGAGCCTCCCTGGGGTGGATGCCGGTTCTTTCTCTCGGACCCCGACGGCTACCTGGTCGAAGTCGAGCAGCTGGCGTGAAGCGGTCTTTCTTCATTCGTCCATCAGGAGAAGCCACGTTCATCTAGGAGGAGCGACTGATGCGGGTTGTGCGCGCGGTTGGACCAGACATCATCGAGGTCGCCGACGTCACTGCGCCGGCCGTGAAGACACCGACCGATGCCGTCGTGTCGGTGACGGCTTCCGCGATCTGCGGCGCGGACCTCCTCCCCCTCTCCGGTCACGTGCCCGGGTTCGAGTGGGGGACCGTGCTCGGGCACGAGCTCGTGGGGACCGTTGCCGAGGCAGGAGCCGACGTCCCGTTCGCCATCGGAAGTCGCGTGGTCTGCTCGTCTACCGTGTCGTGTGGGACGTGCTGGTACTGCCGGCACGAGATGTCCTCGCAGTGCGAGCAGATGGCGCTGTTCGGGTTCTCTGGCGTCTACCCCAGGTTGGACGGCGGTCAGGCCGACCTTGTTCGCGTCCCTCACGCCGATCGAGTCCTGTGGCCGCTCCCCGAGGCGCTCGATGACGACGCTGCCGTGTTCATCGCGGACATCCTTCCCACCGCTGTGCGAACCGTAGAGCGCGCGGAGGTCGCCGAGGGCGACTCCGTCGTGGTGCTCGGTGCCGGGCCGGTAGGCCTGCTCGAAGGTCTCTTGGCCGAGACTTCGGGCGCCGGTGTCGTCATGGTCGATCCCGAGCGACGTCGACGCGACGAAGCCGAGCGGCTTGGCCTTCGAGCAGTCGGGACCGACGAGCTGCTCGGCGTGATCGACGAGACGACCACAGGTCGAGGCGTGGACGTCGCGATCGAAGCGTCGGGCCACCCCGAGGCGTTGGCGACCGCCCTGGCGATCGTCCGGGGGCGAGGCGTGGTGAGTGTGTCTGGTGCGCACTTCGACCCGGACCGGCCGGTCGACGTCGGCCGGATGTTCGCCAAGGAATTGTCGCTGCGTTTCGCGATGGGCTCTCCGACCGACGACCGTGCCCGGGTCGCGGAGATGGTGCTCTCGGGCAGGATCGATCCCCGTCCACTGGTCACCCACCGGTTTCCCCTCGACGCCGCCGCCGAGGCATACCGGATCTTCCGTACGCACGAGGCAACGAAGGTGGTGCTGCAACCATGAGCTCCGCTCACTATCCCCTCTCCGAGCTGGGCCGCGTGTACACGCTTTCCGCCGGCCCCTCCGGGGCGACTCCCGCAACGCTCGCCGCGCTCCAAAAGCCCGTCCTCTACCATTCTGGAGGTCGTGCCGGCCTGCGGAGGTGGGCCGAGACCGCCCACGCCTGGTCGTGAAGGAGCGGATAACCTGATGGGATGACCTTTCGCCGTCTCGCGCTCGTGGGTGCGCTCCTGGTCGCCGGCACCGGGATGGGCGTCGGGAGCATCGCCACCGTGAGCGGTGCGTCCCCCGATGCCCAGGGTCCGGGCAACACCGCTCCCCTCAGGTCGTGCTCGTACTCGGCGATCCAGCCGTACCTCTACTCTCCGGGGCATCTCACCATCGCGACGGACGCGCCCGCGTACCCGCCGTGGTTCGAGCACAACCGCCCTTCGGACCAGAAGGGCTACGAGAGCGCCGTCGCCTACGGGGTCGCGAAGAGGCTGGGATTCAAGCCGTCGCAGGTCAGGTGGGTGGTCGAGACATTCAACGCGTCGTACGCGCCAGGCCCGAAGCACTTCGACTTCGACATCAACGAGATCTCCGTGACCAAGACACGGGCCAAGGCAGTGACCTTCAGTACCGGCTACTACACAGACGACGAGGCGCTGGTCGCGCTGAAGGGATCGCCGATCGTCGAGCACCACACACCCGCGGCCCTCGAGCGCTACGTCTATGGCGAGGAGATCGGGACGACGGCGCTCCAGTACATCAACTCGCGCATCCGGCCCACGCACAGGCCGGAGACGTTCACAACCTTGAACGACGTCAAGTCCGCTCTCCAGGACCACCGGATCGCCGCCTTCGTCACAGACACGCCGACCTCCCAGTACATCGCCACAACAGAGATCCCACACGCCGTCGTGGTCGGGCAGTTCCCTGCCTCGGGGCAGCACTACGGGCTCTTGTTCCAGAAGGGGGACAAGCTCGTGAAGTGCGTCGACAAGGCGATCCACGAGCTGAAGAAGAGCGGTGTCCTGCGCAAGCTGGTCAAGAAGTACCTGCGCGTCTACACGTCGATCCCCGTCATCAAGCCCTGAGCGCTTCGGGATGCCCGCCGAAAGGGGCTCTACAACTGGCGTGACGAGCACACCGATCGCCGGCTCGGCCGTGTCGTTCTCGGGTACGGGCGTTGCCGCCAGCCGAGGCGATCCCGACCCGACGGGCACGCTCGGCGCCGATCCGTTCCGTCGGCGCAAGAAGCGCCTACTGCGCACCGCCCGAGGCGCGATGGTCGCGTCGACGCTGAGCACCCTGGTCGTCATCGGAGGGATCGTCGTCGCGTTCCTCCTCGCGCCGGGGAGCCGCCAGGTCCGTTCGGTGTACTTCGATGTCCACGACATGTGGCAGGCGTTCCTCGGAGACCCGCACGCGGGCTTCTACTCTGTCGGCGCGGGGCTCGTGATCAACATCGAGATGTTCATGATCGGGGAGGTGCTCATCCTCGTCCTGGCGCTCGTGATCGCGCTCATCCGCCAATCGAAGTCGCCCTTGCTGTTCCCGTTGCGCGGGCTGGCGATCGTCTACGTCGACTTCTTCCGTGGGGTTCCGCTGATCCTCGTGATCCTGGCGATCGGGTTCGGCCTGCCCGCCCTCTACCTCCCCGTCGTGTCGAGCCAGTCGGCCTTCGTGTACGGGGTGCTCGCCCTCGTGCTCAGTTACAGCGCCTATGTCTCAGAGGTCTACCGTGCCGGGTTCAATTCCGTCCCGCACAGCCAGATCGCGTCGGCCCGCTCACTGGGGCTCCGCCCGCGTACCGCGATGCGCCACGTCGTCCTGCCCCAAGCAGTGCGGACGATCATTCCCCCGCTGCTGAACACATTCGTGAGCCTGCAGAAGGACACCGCTCTTGTCGCGGTGCTGGGCGCGGTCATCGAGGCGAACCGCGCGGCTGAGATCTACTCGAGCACGGTGTTCAACTACTCTGGCTATACGGTAGCGGCGATCCTGTTCCTCCTGCTCACCATCCCGCTCGCGCGCTTCACCGACCACCTGATCGCGCGCGACCGGTCTCGTCGGCTCGCAGGGGTGACGTGAGCGCTCCAGAGGAGCTTCCGGCGGCGGGGGACCAGGCGGCTGGGACCGCGCTCCGGATCGAAGGCGTGCACAAGTCCTTCGGCCAGAACCACGTGCTGAAAGGCATCGACCTCGCGGTCGACACCCATCAGGTGATCTGCCTCATCGGCGCTTCGGGCTCTGGAAAGTCGACGTTGCTGCGTTGCATCGACCTTCTCGAGACGATCGACGCAGGCCGGATCAACTTCTTCGGCTACGACATCACCCACCCTGACGTGGACGAGATCCTCGTGCGGCGCCAGATGGGCATGGTCTTCCAGTCGTTCAACCTCTTCCCGCACCTGCGAGTGCTGCGCAACATCACCCTCGCGCCGGTGAAGGCGCTCGGAGTGCCCGCGGCCGACGCCGAGGAGGAGGCAATGGCCCTCCTTCGGAGGTTCGGCCTCGGGGACAAGGCGCGCGACTACCCTGAGCGCCTCTCGGGAGGCCAGCAGCAGCGCGTCGCGATCATCAGGGCCCTCGCGATCCATCCGAGGCTCATGCTCCTCGACGAGGTGACCAGCGCGCTCGACCCCGAGCTCGTCGGCGAAGTCCTCGACGTCGTCCGGGAGCTGGCGCTGGCAGGCATGACGATGCTCCTCGCGACCCACGAGATGGGGTTCGCCCGCGAGATCGCGACCCGTGTGGTGTTCCTCGAAGACGGGGTCATCGTCGAGGAAGGGCCTCCCTCGCAGCTCTTCGACGCGCCGAGGGACGAACGCACCAAGCGGTTTCTCGGACGCGTCATCGAAGCGGGCAGGATGTGAGGCCCGCCGCTCGTCGTCAGCCCAGCACGTCGTCGACCGCGGCCCCGAGGACCTCGAGCCCCTCTTCGAGGAGGTCGTCGCCGATCACGAGGGGTGGCAGCAGCCGGATGACGTTGCCCCACGTCCCGCACGTCAGGACGATCACTCCCTGAGAGTGACACGCACGGGCGATCGCCTGGGCGCCGGCCGCGTCAGGGCGGAGGCTCGTGGGCTCGGCGAGCTCGATCGCGAGCATCGCCCCTCGCCCGCGCACGTCTGCGATCCCCGGGTGCTGCTTCGCCATCGACTCGAGCCGGGGGCGCGCCTGCGCCTCGATGTGGCGAGCCGCCGCGGGGAGGTCCAGGTCGCGCATCGTCTGGATGGCCGCGAGCGACGCGGCGCAGGCAACGGGGTTGCCGCCGTAGGTGCCGCCGAGCCCGCCGGGATGCACGTGGTCCATGAGATCGGCACGGCCCGTCACCGCCGCGAGCGGCATGCCCCCGGCCATCCCCTTCGCGGTCGTGATGAGGTCGGGAACGACACCTTCGTGCTCGACCGCGAACCACGCCCCGGTCCGTGCGAACCCCGACTGGATCTCGTCGGCGATGAAGACGATGCCGTTGTCGGCGCACCACGAGGCGAGCGCGGGCAGGAAACCTGGTGCGGGCACCACGAAGCCGCCCTCGCCCTGGATGGGCTCGATGAGCACGCACGCGAGATTGCCTGCTCCGACCTGCACGGAGAGCTGGTCGATCGCGCGGGCGGCCGCCTCCTCGCCGGTCATCCCTTCGGGGTCGCGCAGCGGGTACGACATCGGGGCACGGTGGATCTCGGGAGCGAACGGGCCGAAATGGTCCTTGTAGGGGAAGTTCTTGGCGGTCAGCGCCATCGTCAGGTTCGTGCGGCCGTGGTACGCGTGGTCGAACACCGCGACCGCCTGACGGCCCGTCGCATGGCGGGCGATCTTGACGGCGTTCTCGACCGCCTCGGCGCCCGAGTTGAACAACGCGGAGCGCTTCTCGTGGTCGCCGGGCGTCACCCTCGCGAGCTCTTCGCAGACGGCCACGTAGCCTTCGTACGGCGCCACCATGAAGCAGGTGTGCGTGAAGCGCGCCACCTGCTCGCTCACCGCGTGCACGAGCGCAGGGCTCGCGTGGCCCACGGTCGTCACGGCGATGCCGGACCCGAGGTCGATCAGGCAGTTCCCGTCGACATCACGCACGATCGCGCCCGCGGCGTCCTCGACGTACACCCCGGTCGATGAGCTGACGCCCTGCGCAACGGCGCGCTCGCGTCTCGATGCGAGCTGCCTGGACCTTGGTCCTGGGATCTCGGTGGCCAGGATCCTGCGCTGGGGGACGGGACCGCGCGCTGCACCGCTGTCCTCCTGGGTCACTTCGCACCTCCTTCGGGGCCGTCCCCTTGGCGGCTGCCCGCGGTCAGTGTACGTCCGCACCCGGACGCCCCTCCGGCCCGCCCTCAGCGTTCTGCACCCGTCGGATCGCCGACGAGGTGGGCCGCCAGGAACCGCGCACTCGTCTCGAGCACGTCCGGGGGCAGGTCGCCGTGGCCACCCGGGTTGGCGACGAGCCGCTTCTCGCTCGACCCGAAGGCCTCCCACAGCCTGATGGCGGCGTCGTGGGGGAACATCATGTCGTCCCACTGGACGAAGAAGAGCACCGGGCAGCGCACCCGGGGGGCGTCACGTGCGATGCGTTCCCTCGTCGGCCCCGTGAGGCCCATGAGCCCCAGGACTGCGGCGCCGAAGCGCGCATCTGCGGCGACGAGGGGCAGGCCGGTGATCGTGCCCATCGAGAGCCCCCACCAGCCGACGGCGCCGTTGCCGACATCGGGCAGCGACTGGAGCGCGTCCAGGGTGGCCAACCAGTCGGCGACCATCGTGTCGGTCATGGCGTCGCCGTCGTTGGCCCACAGCTGGGCGAATTCCGCGAGGACGAGCGGCGGCGGCGCAGGCGGTCCCGCTCGCCGATCACCGTGCACCGGGCCGTCGATCGCCGCCGCGCTGATGCAGTGTTCGTGGACGAGGCGCCGAGCCATCCCGACGACGTAGTCCTGGCGCTTCGAGCCGGACCCTCCGTGGCCGAGCAGGACGAGCGGGCGAGGGCCCTCGCCCTCTGCAGGGGTCCACAGGAGCCCGGGGACGCGCCGACCTGCACGCAGCACGTCGAAGCGGCGCTGGCGGACGCCGCCGCGAAGGAGGTCTTCGTCGAGCCAGGTGAGCGCGGGGCTGTCGCTTTCGTGCTGGTGCTCCGAGAGCGGGCCCTCGAGCGGGCCCTCGAGCGGGCCCTCGGCGGCAGTGGGCAGAGCGCACATGTCTGGGAACCTACGTCGTTCGGCGTGCCCCGATCCGTCGCGTCACCCGGTGCTCGTGCAGGGATCATGCTCGCCACGTGACGCCGCCGCCGCCCTCCGGTGTTTGCCCATGCGCTCGGAGGGGTACCGGCCGAGGCGAACCGCCAGCTGCAATCTGTTCCAACTCGAATTGGATGGCGACTTGGATGGCGACGTGAGGAGGCTCGCACATGGCGACCACGCATCGGCGAGGCCCGAGCGGATGTTCCTCGCGTTGGCGGTCGACGGAGCGGAGCGACATGACGACGGTCGTCGGCCTTCCCGGTCTGCTCCATACTGCGCTGACCTACCGTTCGACCGACGAGCTGCTCGGCACGCTCACGCCGCTCGTCGGCAAGTGGCTGGCGGATAGCGACCGCGTGATCGTGGGCCTGGGTCCCCGACGGTCGGACGCGCTCCGCTCCGAGCTCGGCGCCGACGCCGGGCTCGTGTGGTGGGGCGACACCTCGCTACGGCCACCCCACCCTGCGCGGTACCTGCGGGCGATCCACGAGGTCGTGGAGAACGAGCATCGTCTGGGGCACGGCCAGGTCCGGTTCGTCGGTGAGCACTCCTTCCCTGCCGATCTGCCGGAGCTCGTCGCCGAATGGGAGCGGTTCGACCTCGTGCTCGACGACGCGCTGGCGGGCACTCCGACGACGGTGGTCTGCACCTTCGACCTCACCGCCGTCCCCGAGCGGGTGCTCGAGCACGTCGCGGGAACGCACCCGATGCTCGGGGTGGATCCTGCCGTTGCGAGCACGCAGTACCGACGATCGGCGGACTTCTCGAAGGTGCCGAGTGCCCTGTCTCCTTTGCCTGCGGCGGCGTCTCGACTCGGCGGGTGCGTCTCCCCGTCGCAGGCTCGGACGCTCGTGCGCGACGTGCTCGCCTCTTCAGGCGGTCACGCCGCGATACGCCAGGCGCTCGATGATCTGACCGTTGCGGTGACCGAGTTGGTCACGAACGCCTGGCAGGCCGGCGCGCAGTCGATCGACGTGTGGTGCTGGCGCACCCGGGGAGAGATGGGGGTGCAGGTCGACGATGACGGTTCCGGGCTCCGCGCTCCGCTGGCCGGGTATCGGCGTCCTGCGGCCGGAGCCGCCCGAGGGCGCGGGCTGTGGATCGTTCGGCAGGTCGTGGACCTCACCGAGATCGCGTGCGACGGACGAGGCACGAGCGTGCGGGTGCGGATCTTCGACGAGCGAGAGCGCCGGCTCCACGCGCCGGGGGCGTCGGAGAAAGGCGTGCTCGGGCAGCTCGGAGGTGTCCGTTTGGCCGATCGGAGGGACGCCTGGTCTCGTGTCGACGGGCTGGACGTGGTGGCGGGGCGGCGCGGATTGTGACGAAAGTCCCCTCCTGGGGGGACAAGACTCGACCTATGACGCTGGCCTTTCCCCCGGGCACAGAGACCATGCATCCCGAGGCACGCTCCGCAGACGCCGCGCAGACGTCTGCACCGACAGATGCGTACTGGCCGAACGTGTGGCGGACAACCGGCGAGTTTCCTCCGACGCCGTCGAGCGGCTCTGGTTCGTAGCTCGGCCTTGGACAGGCCTCGATGCGGACGCTGCGCACGCGCGTTAGCACTCTCATAGGGAGAGTGCTAATCTGTAGGTGCCGTCCTCGT
The DNA here is from genome assembly GCA_021845725.1 of Actinomycetes bacterium. Lineage (GTDB taxonomy): Bacteria > Actinomycetota > Acidimicrobiia > Acidimicrobiales > RAAP-2 > JAJYVT01. The sequence continues at coordinate 12,575 of JAJZVL010000031.1, forward strand.
GCCGACGTGGTGTAGGTGAAGACGCAGGCGGAGGCACAGGCGGGCGGAGTTGTGTCCACGAATCACGGACCGAGTGTTCGTAGGAGGTGTTGACCATGGCTCTCGTCAGAAGCGACCCGTTCCGGGAGCTCGATCGACTCGCGCAGCAGCTGTGGGGTGATGGAAGGACGAGGTCGAGCTCGCTGTCCATGCCCATGGACGCCTACCGCAAGGGCGACGTCTTCCTCGTCCAGATCGACCTGCCTGGGGTCCAGAGCGACTCCATCGAGCTCACCGTCGAGGACAACGTCCTCACGGTCAGAGCCGAGCGCCCGTCCCCCGAGGTCAACGAGGGCGTCGAGGCGCTCGTTGCGGAACGTCCGTATGGCACGTTCTCCCGTCAGATGTTCCTCGGAGACAACCTCGATGTCGACCGGATCGAGGCGGCGTACGAGACAGGGGTGCTCACCGTCACGATCCCGGTCGCAGCGCACGCCAAGCCGCGGCGCATCGAGATCACGACCAAGCGTGAGCGCGAGGCGATTCCCGCCTGACTGTGCGCGGAGCTCCGCCTGGATCACTGGATCAAGGGTGCGCAACGGTTCCGTCGGAGACGGGGTCGTTGCGCACCCAGCCCACCGCGGCCCCACTGCCGCCGCGGTGGCAGTGGGCTCACCGGGCGGTGATGTACTCCTCGAGAAGCTTTCGATCGCGTTCGAGCTGCTCGATGGTGTGCTTGACGACGTCGCCGATGCTCACGATCCCGACCAGTGCGCCGTCACTGGTGACCGGCAGGTGCCGGACGCGCTCGTTGGTCATGGTGGCCATCACCGCCGAGACCTCGTCGGCGGGCGCTGCGGTGTGCACCGGCGTCGACATGATGGCCCGCACCGGGCGGTCGAGCAGGTCCTTTCGCTCTTGGTCGAGGTGCCGCACGATGTCGCGTTCGGAGACGATCCCGTCGATGTGCTCTCCGTCGGCTGAGACGACCAAGGCGCCGATCCCATGCCTCGCAAGGGCGGCGACCGCCTCTGCCACCGTGGCGCCGCCATCGATCGTGACGACGACGGCGCCCTTCTGCTCGAGGAGGTCACCGATTCGCATGCTCCGCCTCCGACTCTCTCCCGACTCTTCCTACACCTTCTCGACCCGCGCGAGCACGTTGCGCTGGCGAAGGGTGCGGACCGCCTGACGCGCCTCGTGCTCTGGCAGCACCGCTGCGAGAGCCTCGCCCGTCGTGTGGACCCGCATCGACAGCGCTTCGGCTTCTGGTCTCGTGTAGCCGAACAAAGCGATGCAGGCGCGCTCCACCTCGTCGAACGTCGTGTAGTCGCTGTCCATGATGATGACCGCGAAGTCCCGGTCGAAGAGGCTGCGCAGCTTGTCCGCGATGTCGTCCTCGAGCTCCTGACGGGTGCCGACGTCTGGGAGGGAGACCGAGCCCACCGGTCCTCGGGCGGTCTGCAGCAAGCGATCGCGATCCGGCTCGATCATCAGCATGCAGCAGCCGCGGTCACTGGGAGACATGCTGGGCGGAATTGTACCGAGCCGGCCAGCTCCTGTGAACTTTCGACCACCTCTCCGACCAGCGTCCGAGGTCGGCGGCCCAGGGTGCCGCTCGGACGGGGCGGCGACGTGCGTACCCGTTGTCGAAGAACCAGCGGACCGAGTCCTCTACGGCCCCACGGGCGGAGCGTGACGAGTAACCGAGCTCTCGCCGAGCCCGCGAGTCGTCGAAGATCATCGTGGTCGTCGACATCCGTGCCGCCTCCAGGGGCACGGATGGCTCACGTCCGAGCACGCGGCCCTCGACGGTCTCGGATACCAGTCCGGCAGCCAGCGCGAGCGCCTTGGGGACCCGGAGCCTCGCCGGCCGCAGGCCGGTGATCTCTGCGAGCAACATGAGCAGCTCGCGCATGGAGACGTTCTCACCGCCCATGATGTAGCTCCGTCCGGGCACCCCGCGCTCGAGAGCCAGAAGGTGGCCGGCCGCGACATCGTCGACGTGCACGACGTTCATGGCCGTGTCGACGTAGCCGGGCAACCTGCCGTTGAGGAAGTCGACGACGACCTTGCCCGTCGGCGTGGGGCGGCGGTCGCCGGGCCCAAGGGGGAAGGTCGGGAGCACCAGGCTGACCGGGACGCCCTCGGCCGCCGCGCGCAGCACCTCGTGCTCCGCCACGTACTTCGAGCGTTTGTAGTGCCCGAAGAGGTGCGACACGTCTGCGACGGCCTCCTCGGTTGCCGGGACGCCACGGGTCGCACTCTCGAGGCCGAGAGTGCCGACGGTGCTCGTGTAGACGATGCGCTCGACACCTTCGGCTGACGCGGCCTCCAGGACGTTGCGCGTCCCTTGCACGTTGACCCTGGAGAAGGCCGAAGGGTCTTTGGCCCAGAACCCATAGAGGGCCGCCGTGTGGAAGACGAAGCGGCTTCCTCCAAGCGCGCGGCGCACGGACTCCGGGTCGCGGACGTCCGCGGGTTGCACTTCGACGTCGAGGCCCCAGAGGTTCCGGTGCTCGCCGGCGGGCTCGGTGACAGCGACGACGATGGCGCCGCGCTCCAAGAGCCGTCTCGTGATCGCCGAGCCGATGAACCCGCTTGCGCCGGTGACCGCGACACGGTCCCCTGCGGTGATGGACACGACAGGGGCGGGGGACGGGCGGCCTGGCTCGGCGGCCGCGGCGCTCACGTTGGTGCCATCACCTGCTTGGAGCCGCCGCGGCGCAGAGCGCTCTTCGCCATCGTCGTCCCGAACTCCATCAGGAGACCCGTCCCGTGGTGCGCGTCGCGCAGGACGTCGTCGAGCGCTGCGGCGAAGTAGTCCACTTCCTCTTGTCCGGCCACGAGTGGGGGCAGGAGCTTGATCACGTTCATGTTGTCCGCCGCGACCTGCGTGAGGATACGGTGCCGGTGGAACAGCGGCACCACCACCATCTGGGAGAACAGGGCGGTTCGCACCGCTTCGAGTGCGTTCCAGCGCAGGCGCAGGGCACGCGATCGGGGCTTGTCGAAGACGAGACCGATGATCAGGCCCTTCCCCCGGACGGCATGAAGCATCTCGTAGCGCTCCACGAGCGGGGCGAGCGCCGCGTCGAATGCCTCCCCCGTCCTGCGCGCCTGCTCGACGATCTGTTCGTCGTCGAAGACCTCCAGCGTCGCGAGCCCGGCCACCATCGCCAGCTGGTTCCTGCCGAACGTGGTCGAGTGCACCATGGCGCGCTCCATGGAGCTGTAGACGCTCATGAACACCTTCTCGGTGCACAGGACCGCACCGACCGGCACGTATCCTCCCGACAGCGCCTTGGACAGCGTCACGATGTCCGGCTCGAGCCCGTAGTGCTCGTGGGCGAAGAACTTCCCGGTGCGGCCCATGCCCACTTGGACCTCGTCGGCGACGAGAAGGGTCCCGTGCCTTCGGCACAGCTCCTGGACCGACTGCCAGTAGCCCTCGGGCGCGACGTTGACCCCCTTGCCCTGGATCGGCTCGACCACGAACGCGGCGACGTCCTTGCTCCGGAGCTCGCGCGCGAGCGCGTCGGCATCACCGAACGGCACCTGGGTGGTGCCGGGGAGGAGCTGACCGAACCCCTCCCTGAAGTCCTTGCCCCCATTCAACGCGAGCGATCCGGTGGTGAGCCCGTGGAAGGCGTGATCGCAGAAGAGGACGCGCGGGCGGCCCGTCGCGCGGCGGGCGAACTTGATCGCCGCCTCGGTCGCCTCGGTACCCGAGTTGCAGAAGTAGACCCTCCTCAGGCCGTCGTGCGCGCGGGCCACGAGCTTCTCGGCGAGCAGTCCTGGAAGGAGGGCGCAGTCCAGTTGCACCATGTTGGGCAGGTCGAGGTCGATCGCCTGGTGGAGCGCCTTCTTCACGGCGGGATGGCCGCGGCCAAGGGCGTAGACACCGAACCCCGCCAGGAAGTCGAGGTAGCGCTCGCCCTTGTCGTCGTAGAGGTAGCACCCCTCGCCTCTCACGTAGAGCCTGTCGAAGCCCAAGGTCTCAAGGACCCGGGCGAGCTGAGGGTTCAGGTACTCTTTGTGCAGCGAAAAGTTCTCGCCGTGGCGCTCCTCGAGCGCCTTGGCGACGTCGAACGCCATCTCACCTCCGTTTCGCCGGAATGCCCAAGGCTACTGTCGCGGACGTCAGCCTGGCGCAGCCGTGCTCAGGTGAACGGGATGGAGCTGTACTCGGCGAGCTTCGCGAGCGGGTGGCTCGCGTCGATCTTGCGGATGGTCCCGGACTTCGAGCGCATGACGAGGGATTGCGTGCTGGCGCCCACTGCGTGGTAGCGCACGCCTTGGAGCAGCTCGCCGTCGGTGATCCCGGTCGCGGCGAAGAAGCAGTTGTCGCCTTGGACGAGGTCGTCGGTGTGGAGCACGGCACCCAGGTCGTACCCTGCGTCGATCGCCGCCTGGCGCTCGGCCTCGTTGCGCGGCCAGAGCCGACCCTGGATCTCGCCCCCCATGCACTTGAGGGCTGCGGCCGCGAGGACGCCCTCGGGCGTCCCGCCGATGCCGAGGAGGATGTCGACGCCGGCTCCCGGCCATCCGGTGGCGATGGCGCCGGCGACGTCCCCGTCCGTGATGAGCCGGATCCTGGCCCCCGAGGCGCGAACTTCCGCGATCAGGTCCTCGTGTCGAGGCCGATCGAGGATCACCGCAGTGACGTCGCGCACGGACTCGCCCAGTGCCTCGGCCACGGCGTGGAGGTTCTCGGTCGACGAGCGGTTGATGTCGACGACGCCCTTGGCCCTCGGCCCGACCGCGAGCTTCTCCATGTAGACGCAGGGACCGGGGTTGAACATCGATCCACGGGGCGAGACGGCGATCACCGAGAGCGCGCCGCCCCGCCCGAGCGCCGTCGGCGTCGTGCCGTCGATCGGGTCGACGGCGATGTCGACCTCGGGGGGCGAGCCATCGCCGATGCGCTCCCCGTTGAAGAGCATCGGCGCGTTGTCCTTCTCGCCCTCGCCGATCACCACGGTCCCGTCCATGCGCACCGTCTGGAGCACCACGCGCATCGCGTTCACCGCCGCGCCGTCGGCACCCTCCTTGTCGCCGCGGCCCATCCAGCGGCTGGCCGCCATCGCGGCCGCCTCGGTGACGCGGACCAGCTCGAGCGCGAGGTTCCTGTCCGGGGCCTGGGGTTGGCGCTCCACGAGCGAGACCCTAGCGGGCGAGGCCGTCCGGATGCTGGCTCGTGCGGGCCGGCGGCCCCGATCGGCACCCCGCTCCCGGGCCGGCGGCCCGATCGGCACCCCGCTTCCGGAACTGTGGTCGGCACCCGGTGCCCGGTCATAATGGCCGAGTGAACGAGACCGAGGGTGCGGACGTCGCAGGGGTCACGGCCGTCGTCGCGCCGGAACCCTCCGGCGTGTCGGCGGAGAGCGACCATGGGTGCCGCCGGGAGGGCGCGGGGAGCTTCGTCGTGCGGCCTTCCGGTCCCCTGGAGGGAACCGTGCGGGCGGGCGGGGCGAAGAACTCGGTGCTCAAGCTGATGGCAGCGACCCTGCTCGCCGAGGGCCGGCACGTGCTCACGAACGTGCCGGACATCCTCGACGTCGAGATCATGGCGGAGATGCTTCGTGCCTTCGGCGTCTCGGTCACGCCGGAGCGGGGAGGTCGGCTCGTCATCGACGTCCCGTCGATCGCGGAGCTCGTGCCGGAGGCTCCCTACGAGCTGGTCGACCGCATGCGAGCCTCCATCGTGGTGCTCGGTCCGCTGCTGAGCCGATGCGGGCGCGCCAAGGTGTCGGTGCCAGGGGGTGACGATTTCGGCGGGCGCCCGATCGACTTCCATCTCGAAGGGCTCTCCGCCATGGGCGCGCGCTTCGAGATGGTCCACGGGAACCTCGAGGCGAGCATCGACCCCGACGCCGGCGCTCGTGCGCTCGTAGGAAGCCAGGTGGTGCTGGAGTACCCGAGCCACACCGCGACCGACAACATCTTGATGGCGGCTGCGCTCGCCAAGGGTACGACCGTCATCGAGAACGCCGCACGTGAGCCCGAGGTGTGCGACCTCGCTGCGTACCTCACCTCCATGGGCGCCCGGATCCGCGGCGCGGGAACGTCACACGTCGAGGTGGAGGGAGTCGAGGTCCTCACGCCCTCCACCCATGCGGTCGTGCCCGATCGAGTCGTCGCGGCGACCTACCTCGCTGCTGCGGGGCTGTGCGGAGGGGAGGTCATCGTCGAGGATGCCCGGATCGAGCACATGGCGATGCTCGTCCGGAAGCTCGCCGCGATGGGCGTGCATGTCGAGCTGCGGCCGACAGGTGTCGTGGCGACCCGCGAGGGCCGCCTGCGCTCCGTCGACGTCGCCACGCTGCCGTACCCGGGGGTCGCCACCGACTACAAGCCGTTCCTCGTGACGATGCTCACGGTCGCCGACGGGGTGGCGATCGTGACCGAGAACCTGTTCGCCGGACGGTTCCGCTACATCGACGAGCTGCGGCGCATGGGCGCCGACGTGCGGACCGAGGGGCACCACGCGGTCGTGCGCGGGGTGCAGCGGCTCTCGGGTGCGCCCGTGCGCGCGACCGATATCCGTGCCGGAGCGGCGCTGGTGCTCGCGGGGCTCGTTGCAGACGGCGAGACCGTGGTGTCCGATGCCTGGCACGTGGATCGCGGCTACGAAGACCTGGCGGGAGCCCTCCGCGCGCTCGGCGCCCAGGTCGAACGCCGTTGAGCCCGACGCAGCGGGCGCCCCAGCAGCTGCTCGAGGGGGCAGCCGCGGGGGACCGGGTATCGCTCGCCCGGCTGCTCTCGGTCGTCGAGCGGGGAGGCGAATCCAGCAGCCAGGTCGCCCGGCTCGTCTACGCGTCGGCGCCCCCGTACACGGTCGGGATCACCGGCGCACCCGGGGCGGGGAAGTCGACGCTCACCAACCAGCTGGTCGCAGTGGCGAGGGGCGGATGGCCATCCTCCGGGCGGCGGGCGGACAGCGAGCCGATCCACCAGGTCGGCGTCCTCGCGATCGACCCGTCGTCGCCGTTCTCAGGGGGGGCGATCCTCGGAGATCGCGTGCGCATGCAGCAGCACGCGACGGATCCAGCGGTCTTCATCCGATCGATGGCGACCCGCGGGCACCTCGGGGGCCTTGCCCTCGCGGTGCCCGACGCCGTGCGAGTGCTCGGTGCGGCGGGGTTCCCCCTCGTGATCGTCGAGACTGTCGGCGTCGGTCAGATGGAGGTCGAGGTCGCGTCGGCGGCCGACACCACCATCGTGGTGGTGACGCCTGGATGGGGGGACGCGATGCAGGCCAGCAAGGCGGGGCTGCTCGAGATCGCCGACGTCTTCGTCGTGAACAAGGCGGACCGTCCCGGTGTCAACGAGGCGAGGCGCGACCTCCAGCAGATGCTGGACCTCTCGGCGTCCTCGGACTGGCGGCCGCCGGTGCTCACGGCCGTGGCGAGCACCGGCGAGGGGGTCGAGGAGCTGTGGGTTGCCATCGCCGGTCACCGTGCCCACCTCGAGGAGACCGGGGAGCTCGCGCGCCGCCGCGAGGCGCGTCTCGCGCAGGAGCTTCGTCGCGTCCTGAGCGCCCGGGTGCTCGAGGAGGTACGTGCCGTCGGCGCGGGTCGAAGGTTCGATGATGCCGTCCGGGCGATCGCCGAGGGGAGGCTCGATCCGTACCGAGCGGCCGAGGACCTTCTCGGCGCGCGGAGCACCAGTTGAGCGGGCTGCGGTGACCGCCGAAGCCCTGCCGGCCGACAGCTCGTACGATCCGTCAGACCGCTGGTTCCAGCACGCGGTCTTCTACGAGGTGCTCGTCCGCGGCTTCTTCGACGCCAACGGCGACGGGACCGGGGACCTCCCCGGGCTGCGCGCGAAGCTCGACTACCTCCAGTGGCTCGGGATCGACTGCCTCTGGCTGCTGCCGTTCTACCCCTCGCCGCTGCGCGACGGCGGCTACGACGTGAGCGACTTCTTCAATGTCCATCCCGACTACGGCACGCTCGGCGATCTCGTCGCGCTCCTCGAAGACGCCCACCGCCGAGGCATCCGTGTCATCGCAGACCTGGTGATGAACCACACGAGCGATCAGCATCCCTGGTTTCTCGAGTCCCGGTCGAGCCGCTCGAACCCGAAGGCGGACTGGTACGTCTGGAACGACGACGACCAGCGGTGGCCAGAGGCACGCGTGGTGTTCACCGACGTCGAGCGTTCCAACTGGACGTGGGACGACGTGCGCAAGCAGTACTACTGGCATCGCTTCTACTCGCACCAGCCAGACCTGAACTACGAGAATCCCGACGTCGCCGACGCGATGCTCGAGGTCGTCCGGTTCTGGCTCGACCTCGGGCTCGACGGCTTCCGCCTCGACGCGGTGCCCTACCTGTTCCAGCGCGACGGGACCACCGGCGAGCACCTGCCCGAGACGCACGCGTTCATCCGGCGGCTCCGTAAGCACCTCGACGCCGAGTACCCCGGCAGGGTCGTCCTCGCAGAGGCCAATGGTTGGCCGGCCGACGTCGCCGACTACTTCGGGACCGGCGACGAATGCCATCTCTGCTTCCACTTCCCGCTCATGCCGCGCCTCTTCATGGCGGTCCGACGAGGGCACCGCTACCCGGTCACCGAGATCATCTCCCAGACCCCGGAGATCCCCGAGGGCTGCCAGTGGGCCATCTTCCTGCGCAACCACGACGAGCTCACCTTGGAGCAGGTGACCGACGAGGAGCGCGACTACCTCATCTCGGAGTACGCGAAGGACCCACGGATGAAGCGCCATATGGGGATCGGACGTCGGCTCGCCCCTTTGCTCGACGGCGACCGGAGGCTCGCGGAGCTCCTCTACGCACTGGTGCTGTCCCTCCCGGGCAGCCCGGTCGTGTACTACGGCGACGAGCTGCTGATGGGCGACAACATCTACCTCGGCGACCGGGACTCCGTCCGGACCCCGATGCAGTGGTCCCCGGACCGTAACGGGGGCTTCTCGAACGGGGACTTCGCCCAGCTGTACCTGCCGCCCCTCATGGATCCCGTCTACGGCTACGGCGCCGTCAACGTCGAGTCCCAGATGCGGAACCCCGGGTCGTTCCTCCACTGGCTGCGAGGGATGCTGCTGCAGCGCCGGTCGATGCCGGTCCTCGGAGTCGGGAACATGGAGGTGGTGGACTGCCCGAACCCCGCGGTCCTCGCCTTCGTGCGATGGGGTGACGTCGCCGAGGTACCGGCGGGCTCGGGGGACGGCCTCGGCTCGGCTCCGGTCATGCCGGTCGTGCCCGCTCCAGACCCTCCGGAGGGCGCCCGTGCCGGCGAGCACGCTCGGACGGTGCCCGCTCGGACGGTGCCCGCTCGACCCGGCGAACCTCGCGGAGTGCCGACGAGGTCCCAGGCCGTGCTGTGCGTGCACAACTTGAGCCGTTTCGCGCAGCCTGTGCTGCTCGACCTCGCTGCCTGGGAGGGGCGGCGTCCCATCGAGGTCCTCGGTCGGGTGTCGTTCCCGGTCATCGGCCCCGATCCCTATTCACTCGCGCTCGGCCCGCACGGCTTCTTGTGGTTCGATCTCACCGAAGACGTCGAGCCGTCGGAAGAGGCCCTGCCGTGAACGTCGGGGAATCGCTCGACGTGCTGCTCCGGCGCTGGCAGGAGCAGCATGCGCCCAACGGCGGGGCCGGCGGGGCCATCGACGTCGTGGACGTGGAGGTGATCCGTCGGGGACGTCCTGGGATCGTCGACGTGGTCGCCGAGATGGACGGACGCCTCGGCCATGCGGTCCTGGCGATTCTCTGCCCGAAGGACCGGCTCCATCCTCTGGGGACCCTCGAGGAGCCGGCACTCGGCACCGTCGAGGACGCGGAGGGCACGGGGGTCGTCGTGGACGCCCTACGGGACGCCGGCGCCCTTCGGCTGCTGCTCGAGGCCGTCGAGGGCAGGTCGGCCGACGAAGGGCTTCGCGATCACCGGGCGGTCTCGGTCGTACGCGACGACGCCGACGCGATCGTGCTCGCCGTCGATCGCCGTGTCACCGTGACCGTGCTGCATTGGCTCGCGCGCGGCCCGCATCCGGGCATGGCCCTGCTCGAAGGCCTCGACGAGGCAGGGTTCAACCACCTGGCTGCCCCGGTCGCCTTCTGGCGCAGGGCCGGAAGGGATCTCGGGGTGGTCCAGGAGCTGCTCGCCGGCGCGACGAGCGGGTGGGCCCTCGCCATGAGCTCGCTTCGCGACCTGATCGCCTCGGGCGAGCCTCCAGAGGTCGCAGGCGGTGATTTCGCCGCCGAGGCCTTCGCCCTGGGGACGATGACCGCTCGGATGCACGTGGCGCTCGACCGCGCGTTCGGGCGAAGGACCGGCGACGCGGCCTCGTGGGCGGACGCGGTGGCACGAGGGCTGGGTGCCGCCGGCTCCAAGGGTCGAAGTGGCGCGCAGCTGCTCGCGGCACTGCGGCGGTCCGGGCTTCACCCGCCGGCCATCCGGACCCACGGCGACCTCCACCTCGGCCGTACCGCGCGCACCGACCACGGCTGGGTCCTCGCCGACACCTTGCCCGGCGGGACGGCCGAGGGATCCGAAGAGCCCATCTACCGGAGCCCGCTCGCCGACGTGGCGGACTTCACCCGGTCATTGCACCACGCGGCGGCGGTTGCAACCGCCGAGCGAGGATCGGTACCCGTTCCTGCGCCCCCAGGCGATCTGGCGGCTGCATGGGAGGCACGCAACCGGAAGGCGTTCGTCGCGGCCTATCTCGCCACTCCGGGGATCGGAGCTCTCGTCCCCGCCGATCGGCGGGTCGTGCGCCGGCTGCTCGGACTGTTCGAGCTGGCGCACGCGGCGAACGACGACCCGAGCCCACGGGGGGCTGGCTGATCGGCCCCGTGTCCTGGCGCGCGGCCCGTTGTGCCAGAGTGGCCGGATGCGCATCGGAGTGCTCACGGGGGGTGGTGACTGCCCCGGTCTCAACGCCGTGATCAGGGCCGTCGTGATCGCGGGCGACCAGCTCCACTCCGACGAGACGGTCGGCTACCTCGACGGGTGGCTCGGCGTGATGGAGCACAGGAGCGTGCCGCTCCGGCCGATGCGGGTGCAGGATCTGCTCACCCGCGGCGGCACCGTGCTCGGAAGCTCGCGCACGAACCCGTTCGCGACCGACGAAGGGCCCAAGACCGCCGTCGACACCCTGATGGCGGACGGCATCGACGCGCTCGTCGCGATCGGCGGAGACGACACCTTGGGAGTGGCGCACCGGCTCGGGCCGCTCGGCGTCAACGTGGTGGGCGTGCCGAAGACCATCGACAACGACCTCTCGGGCACTGAGATGACCTTCGGCTTTCACACCGCGGTCGAGACCGCCACCGAGGCGATCGACCGGCTCCAGACCACTGCCGAGTCGCATCACCGGGTGATCGTCTGCGAGGTCATGGGTCGCCATGTGGGGTGGATCGCCGCCTACTCGGGGATCGCCGGGGGTGCGGACGCGATCCTCGTTCCCGAGGTGCCCTTCGACGTCGCCGAGGTGTGCGAGCGCATCACCGCTCGCCACCAACGCGGGCGGTACTCGTCGGTGGTGGTCGTCTCGGAGGGCGCGCTGCCTGCGCCTGGCCCTGATCTGGACTCGGCGAAGGCGGCGACCATGTCGGGCGTCGTCGACCAGTTCGGTCACGCGCAGCTCGGGGGCATCGGGGCGTGGCTCGCGATCGAGATCGAGCGCCGCACCGGGTACGAGTCGCGGCATACGACGCTCGGGCACATCCAGCGCGGGGGGTCGCCCACGGCATACGACCGCGTGCTGGCGACCCGGTTCGGCGTCGAAGCGGTCGCAGCGGTGCACGACGGGACATTCGGCAAGATGGTGGCGCTCCAGGCAGGCCGAGTCGTGCGTGTGCCGCTCGAGGATGCCGTCGGCCGGCCGAAGTCGCTCGATCTCGAGCTGCTGACGAACGTTGCCGCGCCCTTCGTCAGCTGACCCGGCGCGGCGGCGTTCAAGCCGCGCGCACCGCGACCCTGAGCTGCTCGGCAGCCTGCTCGGGGTTCACGATGTTGATCGCGACGCCCGTGCCCATCTCGAACCCCGCCCGAGTCGTCGCCTTGGGCCACACGTGGACATGCCAGTGGAAGGGATCGTTCACGCGGTAGGGGGCGGAGTGGAAGACGAGGTTGTAGGCGACGTCGCCGATCAGGTCACGGAGCTGACCGAGGCCGGTCTTGAGGGCGAGCCCTACTGCCACGAGGTCCTCGGTCCCGCTGCGATAGAGATGTGGGGTGTGATGACGCGGCACGACGAGCATCTCGTAAGGGGTGGCGCTCCAGAACGGGCAGATCACCACGACCCGGTCGTCGGCGTAGATGACGCGGTAGCCCTCCGCCTCCTCCGCCTCGACGGTCGTGCACAGGAGGCAGCTCTCGGCGAAGCGGGCGAAGCGGGCCTGCTCCTCGGCGAGCTCGCGAGGGACGAAGGACATCCCGAGCAGCTGACCGTGCGGATGCTCGAGCGACGCCCCGGCTTCACGACCGGAATTCACGATCGCCTGGCTGTAACGAAGCGACGGGTGCTGGGAGTGCTCCTCGATGCGGTCGCGCAGTGCTGCCATCACGAGACCGGTCTGCTCGTTCGAGAGCATGGACCACGACGCGTCGTGCTCGGGGGAGAGGATCAGGACCTCGTGGATGCCGCCGGCGGTCGCCTGGGTGAACACAGGTCCGCGGTTGGTGACGACGAACGGCTCGTCGCCGGAGAATGCGGGATACAGATTGGGCACGACGCGGACCAGCCAGCTACCGCTCGGCCCGTAGGTTTCCAGCGCCGGTGGGCTGTCCTCTTCGTGGCCCGGGCAGAAGGGGCACGGGCGACTCTTGTCCGCTTGGACCTCGGGGGTGCGTACGACGAACGCCTCAGGACGATCAGCCCGTCTGGTGCTGACCACCACCCAGCGACCCGTGAGCGGGTCGAGCCTCAACTGACTTCCCTGCGACCTCGTACCGGATGGATCCACGTGCTGCGCTCTTCCGTGCTCTTGTGCCTCGCCCCGGCGCGTCGCGCGCCGGGCGCTTCGGTTCTCAACGTACCCCTCTTTCGCAGGCTATCGGTGCCATGGTGCGAGCGGCCGCTTCCGGGGGCTTGCCGTGACCGGGCCTCGATCGGCCGTCACCGGGCGAGACCGGCGCCCTGTGGTGTGTTGCCGGCATGATCCGCCTCGTTGCGATCGCACGAACGCCCACGGGCCCTGCGTTCACCGTTGTCCTCATCTGCCACGTCGCTTCGGTGCTCTTGGCGCTCGTGGCTGCCGTGACGGGGATCGTGGCGGCAGCCCTGACGCTCACGGCCAAAGAGGAGCTGACCCCGTGGGTACGCTCCTATTTCTCGCCGGGTGTGAATTGGGCCGGCCGGGTCCTCTACCTCGTGCCCGTCTTCGGCGCCGCGCTGCTCGTGATGTCCGGCGGCGCGTACCAGCTCGGTGACACCTGGGTCGAGGTGGGCCTCGGCCTGTGGGCCTCGGCGGTGCTCTTGGGAGAGAGCGTCCTGTGGCCGGCGGAGCGCCGGGTGCAGCGGGCCCTTGCCGAGTGGGCTGGACAGGGAGTGCCCGCGACGGTGCGGGGCTCTTGCCGCACGATGTTCGCTTCGGCGGCAGGGCTGGTCATGCTCGTGATCGCGGCGATGGTGGTCATGATGGCCAAGCCCTGAGCGCTGCAGCGAGCGCGGAGCCGGTCAGGCCGGCGACCCCGACGTTGCGAGAGCCTGCGAGGACGCTGTGCCGCTACCGGCGAGCTGCGGCTCGCCCACCATTCCTGCGGCGACGGTGGCGTTGGTCCCCTCGTCGATGAGCACGAAGCTGCCGGTGATCCGATCGCGCCGGTACGGGTCGACTGCGAGCGGGACGGCCGTGGTCAGCTCGACCGTCCCGATCTCATTGTTGGTGAGCTCGGCAGCGGGGTCGATCTCGAGCCGGTTGACGTCGAGCCGCCCTCTCACCGCGGTGACGCGTGCGGGGGTCGTGCGAGTGGTGTGCTTCACCCGTAGGCGGTCGTTGCCGCGTAGCGGTCGGTCGGAGAACCAGCAGACGGTGGCGACGAGGTCGTTCACCACAGCGGGAATGTCGGATACCACCGCCAAGAGATCGCCTCGCGACACGTCGAGGTCGTCGGCGAGGTCCACCGAGACCGAGATGCCAGCCGGTGCCTCGTCGATCGGCCCGTCGTAGGTCTCGATCCCCGTGATCGTCGTGCGCCAGCCTTCGGGGAGCACGGTGACCTCGTCGCCCGCTCGAAGCGCCCCTCCGTTGACCATCCCGGCGTAGCTCCGACCGCCTCCCGGACGGCGCAGGACCCACTGCACCGGGAGCCGTGCTCCGGAGCCCGAGCCGGTTCCGTGTCCCGAGGCCCACGCGCCTGCAGGGGCCTCCTCGAGTGCCTCGAGCACCGTGGGGCCTTGGTACCAGCGCGCGGCCTGCGAGCGCTCGACGACGTTGTCCCCGCGCAGCGCGCACACCGGGATCACCCGCCACGACGACACTCCGAGCCGTGCCGCGAGCTCCCGGACGTCGTCGGTCACCCGGTGGTAGGCGTCTTCGTCCCAGTCGACCAGGTCCATCTTGTTCGCGCAGACGACGAACTGGTCGACCCCCAAGAGCGCCGCGATGCACGCGTGGCGTCGCGTCTGCTCGCGCAGCCCGTTCACGACGTCGACCACGAGGAGGGCCAGGTCTGCAGTGGACGCTCCCGTCGCCATGTTCCGCGTGTACTGCACGTGACCGGGGCAGTCCGCGATGACGAACTTGCGTCGCGGCGTCGCGGCGTATCGGTAGGCGACGTCGATCGTGATGCCTTGCTCCCGTTCGGCCCGGAGCCCGTCAGTGATGAACGAGAGGTCCACCTCGCCGATCCCGCGGCGCGCGGATGCGGCCTCGGCAGCGGCGACCTGGTCGTCGAAGAGCTGGCGGGTGTCGTAGAGGAGGCGCCCGATCAGCGTCGACTTGCCGTCGTCGACCGACCCGACTGCGGCGAACCGCAGGAGGTCCATGCCGGTGTCGTGGGTACCGTCGGTGGCCTGCTCGTCGGTGCGGGGCATCTCAGAAGTACCCTTCGCGTTTGCGGTCTTCCATCGCCGTCTCGGAGAACCTGTCGTCCGCCCTCGTCGCTCCGCGCTCCGAGACCCGGGACACGGCGATCTCGTCGATGATCTGTGTGACCGTCCGCGCCGTCGACAGCACCGCTCCCGTGCACGTCGCGTCGCCGACGGTGCGGAAGCGCACCGTCTCCTCGCGGGCCGCTTCGCCGGGTGCCGGGGCCACCCAGTCGCAGACCGCGAGGAGCATGCCGTCACGCTCGACCACCGGTCTTCTGTGCGCGAAGTAGATGTCGGGCAGCCCGATCCCCTCTCGCCGGATGTACTGCCAGATGTCCAGCTCGGTCCAGTCCGACAGCGGGAACGCGCGCACGTGCTCTCCCGGCTGCACCCGGCCCTGGTACAGGTGCCAGAGCTCGGGTCGCTGGCGCTTGGGATCCCACTGGCCGAAGGTGTCGCGAAAGGAGAGCACCCGCTCCTTCGCGCGGGCCTTGTCCTCGTCGCGCCGTGCCCCACCGAAGCACGCGTCGAAGGAGTGCTGGGCGATGGCGTCGAGGAGCGTGGTGGTCTGGAGACGGTTGCGGCTCGCGTTCTGGCCGGGGTCGGGCACCCGCCCCCGGTCGATGGAGTCTTGGACGCTCGCGACGATCAGCCGCTCACCGAGCTGGCTCACCCGCTCGTCTCGGAACTTGATGACCTCTGGGAAGTTGTGGCCGGTGTCGACGTGCATGACCGGGAACGGAAGGCCAGCGGGACGGAAGGCCTTCACGGCAAGGTGCAGCAGCACCGCCGAGTCCTTGCCGCCGCTGAAGAGGAGGACGGGCCGCTCCGATTCCGCGGCCACCTCACGAAGGATGAAGATCGCGTGCGACTCGAGCAGCGCGAGGTGGTCCGTCCGCTGTGGTCGCCGGCGATCCCCGGGCGCGGACGGACGGTGTGCTGCCCGCCCTCCCGGTGTACGGTCCGGCGCATCGGTCTGGCTCTTCGTCACCTTCGTGTCCAATCCGTCGTGCTGCCGTGCAGAGCTGCAACCCGGTCGACGTCACAGGCGCGCCGCCCTGCCTTTCAGAGGGCTCGCTCCCACACGACCTGGTTGGAGTACCGTCTCGTATCCGTCCCCATAGTCAAGCCTGGATCTGGACCGCGGTCCAGCGCCGTCCGCTGCCGGCGCGTCGCCTCCCGGCGCGTGTGCCGGTCCAGCGTGCCTGGTGTCGTGCCGAGCTGCACGAAGAGGGGTCGATCGTCGAGGTACGGAGGTGCAGCGTTGAGTGGGAGACCGGAAGAACGAGCGGCACCGGCGGCTTCGGCGGCGCCGGCCGACCTCGAACGGGAGCTCGAGAGGATCGATGCGCAGCTGCAGGACGCGCCCGCGTCGAAGTCGCTGTCCTGGGCGGTCGCACGGTTCGGCCGGGAAGTCGTCCTCGCTGCCTCCTTCGAGGACATCGTGCTGATCGATCTGGCCGTGAAGGTCGATCCGGGCATCGAGGTCGTGTTCTGCGACACCGGCGCGCACTTCCCCGAGACGCTCGAGCTCGTGGACGAGGTTCGAGCGCGCTACGACCTGAACCTCACCGTCACGAGCCCGGGGCCTGATGCAGCCGATTGGCCATGTGGCACCACTCGCTGCTGCGAGCTGCGCAAGGTGGAGCCGCTTCGCCGGGTGCTCGCGGGCAAGCGCGCATGGATCACGTCCCTCAAGCGCGCCGACGCGCCGACGCGCGCACGCGCGCCGGTGGTCGGGTGGGACAGGGTCTTCGGG
Organism: Actinomycetes bacterium; assembly: GCA_021845725.1. Lineage (GTDB taxonomy): Bacteria > Actinomycetota > Acidimicrobiia > Acidimicrobiales > RAAP-2 > JAJYVT01. Next base: position 29,317 of record JAJZVL010000031.1, read on the forward strand.
CTCGTGAAGGTCAATCCGCTCGCGACGTGGACGGACGATGACGTCGAGAGCTACCTGCACGACCATGCGCTGCCGATGCACCCTCTCGTCGCGAAGGGCTACCTCTCGATCGGGTGCGCACCGACGACGAGGCCCGTCGCTCCAGGAGAGGACCGTCGTGCGGGGAGATGGTCGGGGACCGGAAAGACCGAGTGCGGTCTGCACGTCTCCTGATCAGGCTTCGAGGTCATCCGCGCCGGCAACGGCCGGGGACTGATCCGATGCGATGATCCGGACCATCCACCACTTGTCGGCGGGCTGCGCCTAGGTTGAGCTCGCCACGGAAGGTAGGTCGAGGGGGTGACTGACTTGGTCGTGCTGATCCTTGTGCTCCTCTGGGTCGCCGTGCTGACGCCGCGAGTCATCAGGCGCTTCAGGGAGGGAAGCGCGCATTCGTCCATCGAATCGTTTCACGAGCAGCTCCACCTTCTCGAACGAGCGGGACCGAAGCTCGTCCGGCCCGCCTACCGGCTCGAAGCGCCGGACGCCCGCTCGTGGCGTGGAGGTCTTTCGCTCGTGGAAGGGGGCGGTGCCTCGCACGCCACACCCCGCCTCGTGCGCGGCATGCGGCAGAAGCACACGGTGTGGGAGCGCCGGAGGAGTCGCCGCCGGCGGCGGGATCTCTTGCTCGCACTGCTCGGGCTGGTAGCTCTGACGGGAGGGCTGGGCGCCCTTCATGCGCTGCACCTGCTTTGGGCGATCACGGGCATCTCGGCGTTCGCGATCGCCGGCTATGTGGCGCTCGTCGCCTACGCGCAGATGCTCCATGCGGACCGCGACGCTCCGAGACCGGTCTCCTCACTGCCCCCTGGCATGGCGACACCCCCTGGCATGGCGACACCTTGGCGAGCGTCAGGGCCGAGGACGGCAGTCATGTCGTCGGCCATGGGCCCGGGCGAAAAGCCGTTGGGTTCCGGCACTTCCGTTGCCGCACGATCCGGTTACCCCGGCGCCTGGGACGACGAGGACCTGGCTGGTGTCCTGCACGGCGCTGCGAGCACCGGCTGATCCTTCCTGGCGATCCAGTCGAGTCGCATCCGGTTGCCTCTGCCGCTGTCCCCGCTGCCCCCGCTGCCCCCGCTGCCCCCGCTGCCCCCGCTGCCCGACCGGCGCCTACTCAGCCGCTATCCTAGGTGAGCCTCGGGGGTGTAGCTCAGCTGGTAGAGCGCTACGTTCGCAATGTAGAGGCCGAGGGTTCGAGTCCCTTCACCTCCACCCTGTGCTTTGAATCTTCGTGCCTTTCGGGCTGACTGTCCTGGGCTTTCGTGCTGTTTCGTGGCACTCCCACGGGGTTATCCACAGGGTTTATCGACCTGATTATGGGTGAATGATCACCCTGCCCTACGCAGCCCTACGCACGAGATGCGGCCGCCACACCGGGCGCACGCTGGGATTTCTCGGTCGGCGGGCTCGAAGGCGCGTCTTGTGGCCCGATTTGCCCTACGCAGCCCTACCGCAGCATAGGGCAGTGCCCTACTCAACGAAGGCGCCCGAGGCCGGCGCCGAACAGACTCCGGAGCCCCGTCGGGACGGGCGGTTCGCCAGGTGACGAAGGCGGTGGTGATGCTCGGTGCTGGTTGGTCACGGGTGGCGGGCCGACCACTCGTCGGCGAACTGTTTGAGGACGTGCCGTTTGCAGCCTCCGCAGAAGCCGAGCGGCTTCATGCTCGGGTTCACGAAGAGTGGCGGCGGTGGCGCGATCAGACCTAGATCCGCGAGTAACGAGTCCAGAGACGGAGAGTGGGACGGAGGCTCGAGCGTAGTTCCGTGCTGAGCATCGAGCCGACGAACCTCTCGCCTGTTGTGGAGCCGTGTGGGCGCGTTCGAT
>JAJZVL010000032.1 GCA_021845725.1 Actinomycetes bacterium
GAGAGGCGCCGCGACCGCTCCGATCGCGTCACCAGCGGGCTGCCGGTCCTGTAGCTCCGTCATCGCCACATCACCTTTCGACTGTAGCCAGCAACGCTCTTCCTCGGCTCCCCACGTTCTCCCATGCGTGCGGCGCACGAGCGCGCTGTGGCTGCGTACGCGAAGGGCGTTGCAGGCCTCGATCCTCCCGCCGAGCGGGTTCTCGTCCCCTATGGTTCTCATCCCCTATGACGACATGCACCTCCCGGCCTTCCTGCGGGTGCCCCGCCCGTCGATCGCGCCGCCGGTCGTGGTCATGGCTCCAGGCCTTGACTCGGTGAAAGAAGAGCTGCAGGAGACCCCGGCTACTTCTGTGCGCGCGGCATGGCGACGCTCGCCCTCGACGGGCCGGGCCAGGGTGAGAGCGAGTACGAGCTCCCGATCGAACCTGCCTACGAGCACGTCGCGAGCGCCGTGCTCGACTTCCTGGCCGGACGATCCGATGTTGACACCGCGCGCGCCGGCATGTTCGGCATCAACCTCGGCGGCTACGACGCGGCGCGGGCCATGGCGTTCGAGGAAAGGTTCCGGGCTGGGGTGGTGCTCGCCGACCCGTACCGCATCGACGTGGGCTGGGACGATCTCCCCCCCATGGCGCGCGACACGCTCCGTCATCGTTCCCGCTCGGCCGACGATCAGGAAGCGCGAGCCTTCGCAAGGCGCCTGACGCTCGAGACCGCCGCGGCTCGCATCACGTCGCCGGTGCTCGTGGTCCACGGACGCGAGGACCGTATCGTCGGTCCCGCTCACGCCGAGCGCCTCGCCGCGGAAGCCGCTACGCATCGTCGTTGCCGCTCGAGGGTCCCACGTTGAGCGGCGCCTCACCTCCGAGGAAGAGCGCTCCAATCTCGGGGTGCTCGAGCACCTCACGCCCCCAGCCCTCGAGCCGCACTCGCCCGTTCTCCAGAACCACGCCGGACCGACCACGCACGTGAGCCCCCTTCGGGCCCTCGAAGCTCACCTCATGCAAGATGTCGGTGCCCCCGTAGCCGGCGGACACATCTCGGAACACGAGCAAAGGGCGTGGGGCCGGCTCGCTCAGGGTCGCACTGCCCCCGTCGCGTTCAACCGCCTGCGACACCAAGCCCCACCTCCGACCCGTCCCCCGCGACGACATCGGCGAGACCGTCCTCGTCGGATCCGCCGACGTACGCATCGAGGACCCGTGGGTCCTTACGGATCACGTCCGGAGTCCCTGACACGATCACCGTGCCCTGGCTCAGCGGACAGCCCATCGCCGACGTCGACGTCCTCGCTACGCAGGTCGAGTCCCGCCGCGCGGGCGACCAGCTGGATGATGGCGGCGAAGTCCATGTCGCCGATCCCCTCGCCGATCCCGGCCTGCAGGAGCTGGTGGACGAGCGCAGCCACGGGCATCGGCGTCTCGAGCGCGCGCGCCGCGTCGAGGCCGAGGTCGAAGTCCTTGTGGAGCAGCCGGGTGGTGAAGGTGGGCGCGAAGTCCAGGTTCACCAGTGCCGGCGTCTTGTACCCGGTGAACATCGACCCCATCACCGAGTCGTTCAAGAACGCCAGGAGATCGTGCCGGCGGACACCGCCCTTCTCGGCGAGAACCGTGATCTCGACGAGCGACTCGATCACGACGCCAAGTAGGAGGTTGTGGCACAGCTTCACGAGCCGCGCGACGTCGCCTTCCCCGACGTAGGTCGCTTCACGGGCGACCGTCGTGAGATAGGGATGGACGGCATCGAAAGCGTCCCTCGGACCGGAGACGGCCATCGTGAGCTTCCCGGCGCGGGCAACCTTCGGGTTGCCGCTGACCGGAGCAGCGAGGAAGGCGACCGAATGCGTTTCGGCGAGCATACGGGCCTCTGCACTCGCCTCCTGTGACACAGTCGAGCAGTCCACGACGACAGAAGGTGACGAACCTCCCGCGAAGAGCCCGGTCTCGCCGCCCAGGACCTCGAGCAGGTCATCGGACGAAGCCACGGTGACGAACACGACGTCGCGGCTCGCGAGCTCTGCGACGGTGCGTACCACCTCTGCGCCCCTGGCAGCCAGCGCGTCGGTCTTCTCCCGGGTCCGGTTGTAGACGGCGAGATCGAAGCCAGCGGCGAGAAGGCGCTCGGCCATCGCACTGCCCATACGACCGGTCCCAACCCAGCCGAGAGTGCCCCCCCCAGTCGCTTTCGCAACCGATTGCATCGTCCCCAGTCTGTGGAATGCCGTCTGCGTTGTCAAGCGTGTGTGACGGAAATGTCTGGGTGCTCTGCCTACGCGCCGACGCGCAAGTGGACGGGGGCGGTCGAGCCCCGTACGACCAGCTGGGGCTCGAGCTGGACGGCTTCGATCGGCATCTCTGGATTTCGCAGACGGCCGAGCAGCAGTTCGGCAGCGAGAAGGCCCAGCTCGTAGTGAGGGATGCGCACGGTGGTGAGCGGAGGGTTCACACGGTCGATGAACGGCATGTCGTTGAACCCCACGATCGAGATGTCGCCGGGACAGGCGAGGCCGGCGCGTTCGACGACCGAGTAGCAGCCGAGGGCGAGCATGTCGTTGCCCGCGAAGATCGCACTCGGGCGTTCGGCCCTCGCGAGCAGCGCCGCCGCGCACCGCTCCCCTTCGGCGATCGAGAAGGTCTCCGCGAACACCACGTCCCGCGGGTCGACGACGGCACCGGTCTCCGCCATCGCCGAGACGAAGGCGCTGTAGCGCGCGTGCCCCGTCGACATCGACTGGGGACCGGCGACGTGGCCGATGCGCTCGTGACCGAGGTTCCGCAGATGGTCGACGACCATACGCACCCCGGTGGCGTCGTCCGACGAGACGGAAGGCACCCTACCGTCGTCCACCACGCGGTTGAAGAGCACAATGGGGATGCCCATCTCGGAAAGCTCCGCGACGCCGACGTCGTGCCGGCGCGCGGTAGCGAGGACGAGCCCGTCGATCCTCCTGTCCACCATGCCTTCGAAGATCCTGCGCTGGCGGTCGGGATCGTTCTCGGTATTGGCGAGGAGGGCGACGTAGCCGTCCTCGAACAGCCGGTCCTCCACGCCGCGAACCATGGGAGGGAAGAGAGGGTTGTTGATGTCGGGAATGACGATCCCGACCGAGTTCGTCCGCCGAGTCTTGAAGCTGCGTGCGAGCAGGTTCGGCTTGTAACCGAGCGTCGCCGCTGCGGCGAGCACCCGTTCGATGGTCTCGGGACGGACGAGGGCCTTGGTCTCGTCGTTCAGTGCGCGTGAGGCCGTGCCCGGATGCACGCCTGCGGCATCCGCCACGTCCCGCAACGTGACGGCGTCCTTGGGCACCACGCCTTTGGGCACCACGCCTCCACCGGCCTCTGGACCTGCGCGTCGGCCAGGACGATAGCGCGCCCCACAGGTCATCGCCGGTTCGCGACGTGCCGTAATGCAGCGAGCACTGCGGCGGGTGGGCGCCGGCGCGACCCCGTATTCCCACCGCGGCGCAGCCATGTCCCGTCTTCGCGCTACTTCCTCGTTTACTTCTTCCCACACAGGACGTACGGCTGGAGCGTCATCTCCTGGCCGCCCGTTACGGTTTCCGTGACCGATGCCACGGCGCGCCAGCCCCCCGCCACGGGGTACGAGGACTCCAGAGCCGCGTCAGCCGAACGCCGCTTGCCAGTGGCGGCCGATGAACCGGATGTGGATGTCGACTTCGTGCTCTTCGGCGACGAGCCGGTCGATGTCGTCGAAGTCCCTCCACCTGCCGCGGCCGACTTTCCTGCTGTCGACGCCGTCGCCTTCGGGGTCGTCATCGCGACCCGACCCCCGCCGCCGAGTACCACGTCGCCCGACGGGCAGGAAACGGCTGCGGTCAGCATCGTGCCGCGCGCCGGGTCTGGTGAGGACCTCACGACGGGTGCGGTAACGATCGTGCTGCTCGCGATCGTGCCAGCAGGACCGGTCTTGCCCGTGAGCCCACGTTCGCCTTGGGGGCCAGCAGGTCCCGTCGCACCGGTTGCCCCTCGCTGGCCCGCAGGCCCGGCGGGCCCTTGCGGGCCCACCAGGCCTTGGACCCCCTGCAGACCTTGGGGCCCCTGGGCACCCTGGGGTCCTGCCGGTCCGACGGGGCCTGGGGAAGCTGCAGACGACCGGACCAGGGCGGTCACCCCAAGTGCCATGCCTCCTGCGCCCAGAGCGAGCGCAGCGACGACGAGCGCACCCACGGCGCCTCTCCCCCAGCCACCCCCGCTGCTACGACCTTCCCGACTGGCGTCGGCTTCGCGGATCGCGGTCGCGTTCGGCGGAACCACCATCAGACCGGTTGGCTGCCCGGTGGGTAGCTCCCCGGATTGCCGTTGCGCCTCTTCTCGTACCGCTCCCATCGATCCGCTCCTCCGTCTGCCGCGCTGGCCTGTCGTACCTGATGACCTGCGTGGCTCACTCGCCTCGCACTGTCTGGCTGCAGGATCGCACCGGGGATCTAGGATCTTCCTGGTCCACTGTTACAGTAATGTGACAACAGTAGAGATGGCGAAAGAGCTCTGGCACCGCAGGAGAGGCAGAAGAAAGCTCGGTGCTCACAAGCGAGTGGCCGGCTCCATCGCGCGGCCTCGAGGGAAGCAACGCTCGCTACCCAGGCGCCCACGAAGACCCGCAAGCCGGAGACCGGAACAACCAGGGAGGGAGGATCGAGCTTGGGACGCCGCATCTTGTTCATCGAGGACGACGACCACATGCGCGCGATGCTGTGCCTGTCGCTCGAGCAGGAGGGGTACACCGTCGTCGAGGCGCGAAGCGGCGAAGAGGGACTGCGTCGCCTCGAGGATGGCGGAGCCGACATGGTCCTGGTCGACCTGCGACTACCCGACATGGACGGCTTCGAGGTCACCCGCGCGATCCGGCGCTTGACCAACATCCCGATCGCCATGGTGACCGCGAGCGGCGACACCCATGACGTCGTCGCCGGGCTCGAGGCCGGGGCCGACGACTACGTCGTGAAGCCCGTGGTCGCCAAAGAACTGTCTGCACGCATCCGTGCGCTTCTGCGCAGGAGCGCGACGCAACCGGCTACCGACACCACCGTCGAGCGGTTCGGTGACATCGAGCTGCACCGCGAAGCTGGGGTCGTGCGCCGTGACGGCAACGAGGTGCCCCTGACGCTCACGCAATTCCGGGTGTTCTGCGAACTGGCGAACACTCCCGGCTGGGTCGTATCGAGGTCACAGTTGCTCGAGCGGGTCTGGGGCTACGACTTCTTCGGCGACGACCGGCTGGTCGACTACCACATCAGCGGGCTCCGTACGAAGGTCGAGCGCGATCCGTCCAACCCCGAGCTGATCGTGACCGTCCGGGGGCTCGGCTACAAGCTCGTCCCGTGACCCCGGCCAACCGTCGGCGGCGGTTCGGCCTGCAGGCTCGCGTCATCGCGACCTTCGCCGTCGGCGCAGCGCTCGTGTCCGGGGTGCTCGCGGTCAGCACGTTCTTCTTCGTGCGTCGAGATCTCGTCGCCCAACATACGACCAGCGTCCTACGCCAGACGTTCGTCAACGCGAGGCTCGTGAAGGTGGAGCTCGGCGCTCCCTCCGCGAAGATCGGCGACGCCCTCTCCAGTGTCGCGAACGCCGACGGCGTGCACTCGTTCATCTACCGGGCGGGCCTGTGGTACTCGAGCTCGGCGACCGTCAGTGGCACTGCGATTCCCGAGGCGCTCACGAAGACGGTGCTGCACGGCAACGTCGCCGATCAGAGGGTCCTGCTCGACAACGAGCCGACGCTGGTCGTGGGCGTGCCCATCCCGTCGATCGGCCTCGCGTACTTCGAAGAGGACGCGCTCACAAACCTCGAGTCCACGCTCAGCGTGCTCGGCACCGTGCTCACCACGGTGGCGATCGCGACGACCGTCGGCGGGGCGCTCGCGGGATGGTGGGCAAGCCGTCGCCTCGTCAGGCCATTGGCCGAGGTCGTGAGCGCCGCGACCGACGTCGCAGGCGGCGCCCTGAGCCGGCGCGTCCCCGACGACCCGGACCTCCAGCCGCTCGTGACGTCCTTCAACGAGATGGTGACGGCGCTGCAGACCCGCATCGAACGCGACGCCCGGTTCGCATCCGACGTGACCCATGAGCTGCGTTCACCCCTCACGACGATCGGAGCGTCGGTGGAGCTGCTGGACTCCTACAAGTCCCAGCTCCCGCCCGGCGGCGCCAAGGCAGTCGACACGCTCCACGTGGAGGTGGACCGGTTCTCCACGATGGTCCAAGAGCTCCTCGAGATGGCGACCGTCGACGCAGGCGCGGCCGCCCTGAACTTCACCGATATCCCGCTCGGCGATCTGGTCGCCCTGACCGTTCGCGGCTACGACCCCTCCATTCCGGTCACCTTCGCACCCGGAGCCCGGGAGGTCCGCGTCCGCGGGGACAAGCGCCGACTCCAGCAAGTGCTCTTGAACCTCCTCGACAACGCCGAGACACACGCCGGCGGGGCTGTCGGCGTGGTCGTCGACACGGATGACGGCTGGGCGACGATCTCGGTCGACGACGCGGGGCCAGGCATCCCACGAGAGGAGCGCTCCAGAGTGTTCGAGCGCTTCTACCGTGGCGCGGCATCGGGGAAGCGGGGCGACACCGCGGGGGCGGGCCTCGGCCTGGCGCTCGTCGCAGAGCACGTTCGGGCCCATGGCGGCAGCGTGCGGGTTGCTGACAGCCCTGCCGGCGGCACCCGGTTCAGCGTCCTGCTCCCGGTGGAGCAGCCGTGAGGCGGTCGCCCAAGGTCGGGCTGTCCCGTCGCGTCGCAGCGTTGGCGTGCGGGACGCTCCTCGCGCTGGGGGCATCCGCGTGCGGACTGGGGATCGACGCGTCACCCAGGTTGGTGAACCCCAAGCAGGTGCCCTTCGGACTCCTCCGCCCCTCCACGCCGACGACGTCCCCGGCGTTCGCGGGCCAGTACGCCACCATCTACCTGGAAGGACCCCAGCGGCTCGTCGCGGTGAGCCGGGAAGTCCCCGCTCCCGTCACCGCCGCCCGCGTCCTGGCTGCGCTCAGCCAAGGTCCGACCTCGGTGGAGGCGTCAGAGGGGCTCCAGAGCCCGATCTCCACGGCTGCGCCGCTCGCCATCTGGCGCATCGGCACCACGAGCCTCACCGTGAACGTCGCGAAGGCGTTCACGACGCTTGCCGGCCAGAACCAGGCGATCGCCGTCGCTCAGCTCGTCTACACCCTCACCGCCCTACCCGGCATCGACTCGATCGGGATCCGGATCGACGGCAAGAAAGCGAAGGTGCCAACGGGGAAGGGCACACTGAGCGGCGGTCCGCTCGACCGAGCGGACTACGCGACAGTCGCCCCCATCTGACCTGCAGTTCCGGGGCGAGCTCGCCACGCCCTGGCGGCGGCACCTCAGCCGAACCGCAGGACGCGCACCCGACCCACCCGCTCGGTCACCATCGCGAACGTCTCGCCACCGTCGTGCGAACGCCACACCTGGCCATCAGGCGTCCCGATAGCCGCCTCACCGCGGCACGCCGCGAGACTTCCCGTGTCAAGATTGTAAGGGAACGACTCGGGCAACCCACCTCGGCAGGGCTCGAATGCGCTGCCGAGCCGTGCGCGGAAGAGCCGCCCGTCGCGCGTCGATGGTCCGGTCGACGCCGTGACGTAGGCGAGGTCCCCATCTATTGCAGCAGCACGGCAATAGGGCGCGTGCAGCCCGTCGGTCGTCCACTGCCACGTCACCCCGTCGTCGAGGCTCCACCCGAACCCCCGTGCAGCCGCTGCAACGACACCACCTGGGCCGGCGTTGAGCTCGTGCACGTCGTCGTCAGCCGGGATGACGCTCGTCCACGTCGAACCGGCATCGGCGGACCGCCAGACCCCGCCGACGTGGACACCGACGAGCCAAGTCCCTGACCCGGTGACCGCGATCGACCGAAGATCCGGATCCTGACCTGCGGGGTTCCTCCACCTGCTCCGATCGGGCAGTATGCCGAAGGACTCAACCGGCGAGAGCTCGGTCCCAAGGGAGCTCAGCTCAGCCAGCTGCGCGTTCTCGAGACCGATGAGCAGACCGCCTTCGACGGCGGCAAGGCTCTGGCCCTTTTCGGGTCCCACCGAGGCGATCGGCGCCAGCTCGTACTCCTCCACCCGTGCGATCCGGTTGCCGTCGAGAAGCACGTAGGCGCTCTCCGCTCCACCGCCTGGAGCCACCGCGATCGCGGTGACCGAGACGTCCTCTGCGATCGTCAGCTGCCGATCGAGGTCCTCGAGATGGTCGGTCGTACCGAGCAGTAGCACTGCACTGTCTTACACCCGTTGCACCCGGTGACACCCGCGCCACGCTGCCGCGACTTGGGCAAAGCAGGACGGAAACGCGGAGGAGCACTCCCCCGACTGCCAGTCGATACGCACGTTCAGCGGATCACCCCCGCATGCGCGGGGAGCACATCGTCGACGCCTCGTGTCGTTCAGGACTGCGGCAGCCGCGTCATGAGCTCGTTGCCCGTTCGGGGCGACGTGTGGTGGTGTGAGCCTCCCGACATTGGCCAACCGCCGGTGGTCGTGTTGCCGCGCGACGCCGCGATTTCTCGCCGTCGACGGGCGGTCATCGCTCCGTGCACCACGACCAGACGATCTCGGACACGCTCGTCGCAAGGAGCTTCGACGGCGGGGCGATCAGCTCGTCGATGCGGGCAGCCCAGCGGGCATCGACCACCCGCTCGCCGGGGTTCACGGTCCGACTCGCCGGTGGGCCCGCGGCCTTCAGCCACTTGGAGATGGTCGCAGGGTGATAGCCGAGCTCGGCCGCGATCTCCTTCATATGCTCGTGGTCCGGGTCAGAAAAACATGACATTCCTCTGAGCTGGACTTTTGGAACGCCCGGCGGGACTTGAACCCGCGACCTCCGTATTACAAGTCCTGGCGATATTGCCCTTGCGCTGGTGTGATGCACCTCTATGGGTGCAACAGGGCGCGCCGCGCGGCGTACGGGACCGTCAGTGTCCGTGCTCGTCCACGCCGGTCGGCAGACGTGCGGCGGATGCGACACCCCGTACCCACTCCCGCAGGGCCGACGAGGTCCGCACGAACGCGGTGCCGATTCCGATGAAAGAGCTCGCGCGATCACTACGCAGACACGCCCCGCAGCTGTGGTAGCTCGTCAAAGGCGTCGTCGCGACGGTGCTCGACGAGCCGTGACCTGCGCCGCGAGCTCGACCGCCTGCGTCGCCAGCGCCGGGTGATGGACGCCTACGACCTCGCCGCGCGCCGGGCGCACGCACAGGGGGCCCCGGCAGGCGAGGTGCTCGTCTTCGACGTCGTCGAGCGAAGCGGCGAGGACGTGGCCTTCGTCCTCGACGCGTTCGGCGAGTGGCTGCCAGAGGGCTCCGGGGACGGGGACTGACCCGGGGTCCGCGCCCGGCAGCAGCGACCTCCGCTTATACCTCCCCATGGCGCAAGCCAGGGGCTCGTGGGGTGCCGTCAGGAGCCCGTGCCGTGACCCCAGCAGAGGGGTGCGGACGATTTCTGCCTATACTTATGGCGATGGAAGAGCTGCCTCTCGCTGATGCCCGGAACCGCCTCTCGGAGCTGGTGGCCGAGGTCGAGGCCACCCACGCCCGGGTGACCATCACCAAGCACGGCCACCCCGCCGCCGTGCTCATCTCCCCCGAAGACCTCGCCGCGATCGAGAACACCCTCGACGTGCTCGCGGACCCCGAGGCCCTGGCCGATATCCGCGAGTCCGAGGCCGAGGCGAGCCGGGGCGAGTTCACCTCCGCTGAAGAGATGGCCGAGCTCCTCGAAGAACGGCGCCGCCGCCAGAGCGGCGCCGCGTGAGCGGGCGCTACGAGCTTCGCGTCTACGGCCCAGCCCGCCGAGCCCTCGAGGCGCGGCTGCCACTCGCGGTGGCCCTGGCCGTGTGGGAGTTCTGCAACGGACCACTTCGGGACGACCCCCACCGGGTTGGAGGAGCGCTCGGACGCGAGTTGTTCGGCTACTTCTCGGCTCGCCGCGGTGCCTACCGCATCGTCTACCGCATCGACGACGAGGCACGAGTCGTACACCTGGTGCGGGTCGAGCACCGAGCCGACGTCTACCGGCCCCGCTGATTGGCTCCGAGGAGCGTCGAGGACTTGGCCATCGTCCGACCTTGCAGGTCGGCGAGGCGGACGACGTCTCTCGCCAGATGTGCGCGCTATGTCGGCGCGTCGGGCGACTCGGCTATCGCCGCCCGCCGCCCCTACCAGATCCCCGGGTCGACGACCTTGCGCACCCGGTGGCGGTAGACGGCCTCGAGCATCTGGGTGCTCGTGTGCCCGAGCAGGTCGGCCAGGGTCTCGATCGGCACGCCGGCGTCGCTGAGCAGGCTTGCCGCCGAGTGGCGCAGCTCGTAGGACGTCACCCGGTCGACGCCCGCCCTGGCGCAGAGCCGGGCGAGACGCTGGTTCATGGACGAGGGCTCGAGCAGGCGGCCGGAGCGGGACGGGAACACGAGGGCGTCGTCGGGCGCTCCCCCGCGCTCGAGGGCGCAGAAGGCGGCGGCGAGCCTCGGGGGCATCCTCACGACCCGGGCCGAGCGGCGGGTCTTGGTCGCCCCCACCTCGTAGCCCCGAGGCGTCCAGCGCCGTGCCTGGACCACGTGGAGGACGCCGGCCTCGAGGTCCACGTCTCCCCACGCGAGCGCAGCCGCCTCCCCCGGGCGGAGCCCCAGGAGCAGCATCGAGAGCCACAGCGCCTCGTCCCTCTCCCCTGAGAGCGCCTGTTCGAGAAGGGCTGCTTCTTCGTGGGAGAGCGTGCGGCGCTCCTTGGGCGCAGCGGCGTCGGCCGGCAGGCGCGCCGCGTGCGCGACGTTGCGCGTGACGAGGTCGGTGCGCTCGGCGTCACCGAGCACCCGTGAGAGCGTCGCGCGCACGAGACGGCACGTCGTCCTCGAGTAGCCCTTGGCCGCGAGGTCTGCGAGCAGCGCCTCGACGTCGCGTACGCCGAGGGAGCAGAGCGGGGTCGCAGCGAGAGGGGCGAGGGCCCGGGCGTGGCGCTCGTAGTCGGCCTTCGTGCGCTCAGAGACGCGCAGCCCCGGCAGGACCGTCGCGAGCCAGTGGTCGAGCCAGGCCCCGAAGGCCACTTCCTCCCCGTCGGCGGGGGCCGGGCAGGCGAGCCGCAGCTTCGCGAGCTCCATCTCGGCCTCGGAGCGTGACGGCGCGCTCTTGGTCGCCCGGTGCAGGCGACCCTCGTCGTCGCGCCACGAGAGCATCGCCCGCCAGCGGCCCCGGGCCGCCTCGTAGGAGACCGACCCCTCCCCCGGACGGCGCTTCCCCCTGTCGGCCACCTCGGCGACCGTAGACGGTGGGTGCATGTGGGTGCAAGAAAGGGTGAACGACGGTGGACGGAGGGGGACGGGAGGGGTGAGAAAAAGGGTTCTTACCAGGACGTTTGCGCATCGTCCCTGGTCATGGGCTCACGAGGCCCGGACGGTGCCTCTGAGCTGGACTTTTGGAACGCCCGGCGGGACTTGAACCCGCGACCTCCGGATTACAAGTCCGGTGCTCTGTCCGTTCTGAGCTACGGGCGCACGAATGCCGCCTTGCCGCTCACTGCGCGACGGCAAGAGCCCACATTATCCACCCTCCACCGGGTAGTGCGTGAGGTAGTCGAGCAGCGCACGGACACCGAACGCGGTCGCGCCCTTCGAGACGTACCCGGAGCTCTCCTCTGATCGGGCTGGTCCTGCGATGTCGAGGTGCGCCCACGGCACGCCGCCGACGAAGCGCGCGAGCAGCATCGCCGCTGCGATGGTCCCAGCCTCACGGGGCTTCCCGATGTTCTTCATGTCAGCGATCTCGGATTCGATGTGCTCGCGGTAGTCGTCTGGCAGCGGCAACGGCCACAGGCGCTCGCCCGCGCGGGCACCTGCAGCCTGGAGGGAGCCCATGAGCGCGTCGTCGTTCCCCAGGAGCGCCGCGAACCCCCTGCCGAGCGCGATCACCTGCGCGCCCGTCAAAGTCGCGACGTCGATGATCGCGTCCGGAGACAGCTCCGCTGCGAGCGACAAGCCGTCGGCGAGGACGAGCCGTCCTTCGGCGTCGGTGTTCAGCACTTCGATCGTGGCGCCGTTGCGCGCGGTGAGGACGTCACCCGGCTTCTGCGCGCGACCTCCGGGCATGTTCTCGGTCATCGGGGCGATCGCAGTCACCTTCACCCGCACTCCGAGCTCTGCGCACACCGAGACCACGGCGAGCACGATGGCAGCACCGCTCATGTCCGTCTTCATGGTCATCATCCCATCGGCCGGCTTCAGCGAGAGCCCTCCCGAGTCGAAGGTGATCCCCTTGCCGACGAGGACGACGTGCGGGACGCCCCCGCGGTCACGGCCCCCAGAGGGTGTATAGGTCGCCCGCACGAGCCGAGGCGGCTCACCCGAGCCGCGGGCTACCGCGAGGAGCCCCCCGAGGCGCTCGGCGGAGATCCGGTCCTCGTCCCACACCTCGACCGACGTGCCGTCGAGACCGGACAGGCGCTCGCGCACCCGTTCCGCGAGGTCACGAGGCGTCATGTCGCTCGCAGGCGTGTTGACGAGGTCCCGTGCGAACACCGTCGCTCGGGCCGTTGCCGCGCCATGCTCCAGCCCGGCCGCCCATTCGCCATGCCCGACCACGGCGAGCCGGTCGACGCAGCTCGGCCTGGGTGCGGACCGGTAGGCGTCGAAGCGGTACGAGGCGAGTGACGCGCCCTCGGCGATCGCCGCGACAACCGACAGGGGATCCCCACCGGGGGGTTCGTCGGGCACGAGCAGCGCCGCCGTCCCCTGAGCCTCCCCGGCCGCCCTGACCAGCGCGGCTGCGGCGAGACGCCAGCGATCGAGATCCACGCCCGCGGGTGGCCCGAGACCGAGCAGCACGACCGAGGGCGGCCCTGACGCCGTCCGGAGCACGAGGGTCGTCCCCTTGTCCCCCGAAAAGCCCTGCCCCCGAAGCCAAGCCTCCTCGGGGGAGCCGGGCAGCAGCGCCCGGACGGCCTCCCCCGCAGCGCGCACTGCGTCGGGCGGGACGAGCCAACCGAACGGCGCGTGGGCATCCCCCTCCCCCACGGCGGCCCCGGCCAGCACGGGAACCCCGACGGCCACGACGCCGTCGGGCACCATCGTCGCAGCTTCGACTTCCAGCATCAGCGCACCTCCACCACCCGGCCAGGCTCCTCGCCCAGCCGCACGTCGACGCGACGAGAGACGCTCGGGGTCGGGACCGACGGCGTCACCCCACGCCACCCCGGCGCGGCCGATCCCGGGCAGCGAGGTGGACCTCGCCCTCCTGCCATCGTGCCATCGTCCAGAGCAAGTCCGACAATCGGTTCAGGTAGGGGCCGACGTGGGACCGCTCGACGTCCTCCGCCTCGACCCCCGTCGCACCGTCGTGGAGCGGCGGCATGGACGCCAGGACCCGCTCGGCCCGTCGCACGACCGTGCGAGCGACGTCGAGGGCCGCAGAGACCCGGTTGGCTCCCGGGACGACGAACTCGGCGGGCATCGAGAAGCGCTCGCTCAGGCGGTCGATCCACTCCTCGAGTCGCAGGACCATCGGTTCGGTGACCAGGCTCTGCTCGGGAACGAGCTTCCTGCGGTTCTCAGGGGCGGTCGCCACCTCGGCCATCAGGACGTACAGCTCCCGCTCGAGCGTGACCAGGAGCTCGTCGAGCTCGGAGCCCGGCGCCGACTCTGCGCGAGCCGCGCCGAGCGCGGCCTGCGCCTCGTCGACGGCACCGTTCAGCTCGATACGAGGGCTGGCCTTCCCCACCCTCCCGCCATAGAGGAGACCCGTCGTCCCGTCGTCGCCCCTGCGCGTGTAGATGCGCACCGAGGGAATGGTAGTGGGGCACCGGCGAATAGCCTCTGGGGTCAGATGGCTTCGACTCCTCTCGGCCGCCTCGATCCAGCGTGCTCGGACTACCTCAGCGCCCTGCGAGAGCGCGTGGTGATCTTCGACGGCGCGACCGGCACGAACCTCCAGCTCCAGGATCTCGGCGCTGAAGAATTCGGGAGCGCGAAGCTCGAGGGCTGCAACGAGGTGCTCGCGGTCAACTACCCCTCCGCCGTCGAGCGTCTGCACCGCTCCTTCCTCGATGTCGGCGTCGAAGTGGTGGAAACGGACACGTTCGGTGCCTTCTCCGTCGTCCTCGACGAGTACGGGATCGGCGATCAGGTCCGAGAGATCAACGTCGCCGCGGCGCAGATCGCCCGTAGAGTCGCCGATGAGTACGCGCGCCCCGGCAGCCCGCGGTGGGTCGCAGGGAGCATGGGACCAGGGACCAAGTTCCCGACGCTCGGACAGATCCCCTACGCCGAACTTCGGGCCGCCTACGAGGCGCAGGCCGCGGGGCTCCTCGAGGGGGGGGTCGACCTGCTCCTCGTCGAGACCGTCTTCGACCTCCTCTCGGCCAAGGCTGCCATCAACGGCGCCCGGCGGGCGATGGCCGCGGCCGGACGCCAGGTGCCGCTGCAAGTTCAGGTGACGATCGAGCTCACCGGGAGGATGCTTCCGGGCACGGAGATCGCCGCGGCCCTCACGACCCTCGACGCGATGCAGGTCGACGTGGTCGGCCTGAACTGCGCCACCGGCCCGGCGGAGATGGACGAAGCCGTTCGCTACCTCACTGCTCATTCACGGGTACCGGTGTCGGTTCTCCCGAACGCTGGCTTGCCCTCGGTGGTGGAAGGCCGGATGCACTACGACCTCACGCCCGAAGAGCTCGTCACCCATCTCCACCGCTTCGTGTCCGAGCACGGGGTGGCCGCCGTCGGGGGATGCTGCGGGACGACGCCTGCTCATCTCCGCGCAGTTGTCGATGCGCTCCGCGGGGTGGCGCCGGCACGCCGCCGCCCACTTCACGAACCCGCAGCGGCATCCATCTACAGCTCGGTCCCGCTGACCCAGGAGACCTCCTTCCTCGTCGTCGGCGAGCGAACGAACGCCAATGGCTCGCGGCGATTCCGCGAAGCAATGCTCGCAGGCGACTGGGAGACGTGCGTCGCCATGGCGCGCGACCAGATCGCCGAAGGCGCGCACGTCATCGACGTCTGCGTCGACTACACGGGCGCTGACGGCGTGGCCGACATGACCGAGGTGGCGAGCCGGTTCGCCACCCAGTCGAGCGTGCCGCTCATGATCGACTCGACCGAAGCGCCGGTCGCCGAGGCAGCGCTGCGATGGCTGGGCGGACGCCCCATCTTGAACTCGGTGAACCTCGAAGAGGGCGACGGCGAGGGCACCAGGCTCGACCGGTTCCTCCGCCTCGCGCGCGAGTACGGGGCGGCAGTGGTGTGCACCTGCATCGACGAGGATGGACAAGCGCGTACGGCTGAATGGAAGCTCCGGGCTGCCCGCGCGATCCATGACGTCGCCGTGGGCCGCTACGGGCTCGAGCCGTCCGACCTCATCTTCGACCCGCTCGCGCTGCCGCTGTCGACCGGCATGGAGGAAAGCCGGCGAGACGGCATCGAGACGATCGAAGGGATCTCGGCGATCAAGGCCGAGCTGCCGGGCGTCCACACGCTTCTCGGGCTCTCGAACGTGTCGTTCGGTCTGAACCCCGCCGCTCGCCAGGTGCTGAATTCCGTCTTCCTGCACGAATGCGTCAGCGCCGGCCTCGATGCGGCGATCGTCCATGCGTCGAAGATCTTGCCGCTGTCGCGCATCGACGAGCGGACCCGGGAAATGTGCCTGGACCTCGTCTACGACCGGCGTCGAGGCGGGTATGACCCGCTCCAGGAGCTGCTCGCGCTCTTCGAAGGGGTCTCCGTGTCGCAGGCGACCGACGACCCGCATGCCGACTGGCCGGTCGACCGGCGCTTGGAGCAGCGGATCGTCGAGGGACGACGCCAAGGGCTCGAAGCCGACCTGAAAGAGGCACTCGATGCCGGGCACGAAGCGCTCGAGATCGTGAACGGCATGCTCCTCAGGGGGATGAAGACCGTTGGCGACCTCTTCGCGTCCGGGGAGATGCAGCTGCCGTTCGTGCTGCAGTCCGCCGAGACCATGAAGGCTGCCGTCGCCTACCTCGAGCCGCACATGACGCGCGCGGACGCGGGAGGCAAGGGCAAGGTGGTGCTCGCGACCGTGAAGGGTGATGTGCACGACATCGGGAAGAACCTCGTGGACATCATCTTCACGAACAACGGCTACGAGGTGGTGAACCTCGGAACGAAGGTCGGCATCAGCGAGATGGTCGCCGCCGTGGAGGAGCACGGCGCCGACGCGCTCGGAATGAGCGGTCTCCTCGTCAAGTCGACGCTGATCATGCGCGAGAACCTCGAGGAGCTGAACCGGCGCGGGCTCTCGGACCTCCCCGTCCTGCTCGGCGGTGCAGCGCTCACCCGCACCTACGTGGAGCGGGATCTGCGCGAGGTGTACGAGGGGAGGGTCTTCTACGGGCGCGACGCCTTCGAGGGCCTTCGCACCATGGACCGCCTCGTCGAGCTCCGGCGGACCGGCGAGGAGGATGCTCTCTTCGGGCGCGAGATCTCGCAGCGAAACGTGCCCTCCCGCTTCCGTTCTTCAAGAACGGTGCCGGCCGGCGACGCTGAAGCCACAGGACGCCCGACGCGCTCGCCGGAGGTGGAGCTCGACAACCGGCTTTTCCGGCCGCCGTTCGTCGGGACGCGGATCGCCCGTGGCATCCAGATCGACGAGATCGCCGCCTACTTGAACCTGACTGCGCTCTTCCGCAACCAATGGGGGTTCCGTCCGGCAACAGGTGAAGAGGACGCGACCTTCAAGACGCGGATCCGAGCGGTGCTCCGCCAAGAGCTCGACAAGGCGAAGCAGTCCGACGTCCTCGTTCCCCAGGTGGTCTACGGCCACTTCGCCGCGGCGTCCGAAGGCGACGACCTGGTCATCTACAAGGATGAGTCGCGGAGCGCCGAGTGGATGCGCTTCACGTTCCCCCGCCAGGACAAGCCGCCGTGGCTCTGTATCGCCGACTTCTTCCGGCCGAGCACCTCCGGCGACGAGGACTTCGCCTCCTTCATGCTCGTGACCATGGGCCCGAAGGTGTCCGAAGAGACGGCCCGCCTCTTCGCCGAGAACCGATACCAGGACTACCTGTTCCTCCACGGTCTGGGCGTGGAGATGACCGAAGCCCTTGCCGAGTACTGGCACCGCCGCATACGAGAGGAGCTCGGCTTCGCAGACCAGGACGGTCCGACCCTCACGGGGCTCTTTCGCCAGCAGTACCGCGGCGGGCGCTACAGCTGGGGCTACCCAGCCTGCCCCGACCTGGACGACAACGCGAAGGTCGTCGAGCTCCTCGGCGCCGACCGGATCGGAGTCTCGGTGAGCGACGGCTTCCAGCTTGTCCCCGAGCAGACGACGGATGCGATCATCTGCCACCACCCCAAGGCGAAGTACTTCGTCGCCTGACCGTCCTACCTGGACCAGCCACCCGTGCTCGACGGCCCCGGTTCGTCGTCCCCGGTCTCTTGATTCGTTGACCCTTCGGCCGAAGGGAACTACCGTCTTCGCCGAGGGGAGGGTGACATGGACACGGCGGTCCTGGCGACCATCAATCACAGCGTGGTGATCATCGAGGCGGTGATCGGTGTCGTCGTCGTCGTGCTGCTCGTCGCCATCATCGTGACGAGCCACCGGCGGAAGAAGGCGGCCGCACCGAAGCCGCCGGAGACGGCGCCGAACTACTATGCCGACCTGCAGCAGCAGCCGGCAGGGCGCCCTGACCCATTCAGCACATTTGCCTCTGCAGCGACCCCGTCGACGACCCCGGTCACCGCTCACGCGGCGGCCTATCCCGGGGACATGGCACCGGCGAGTGCCCCGGGTGCGTTCACCACCGCTGCCCAGGGCTCCGAGCTGAGCGCCGCCGCGGCTGCAGCCGCCATGGCGCAGGGCTCCTCACCGCCCGCGGGCACCCCTGCCGGCTGGCTACCTGACCCTGGGGGAGCTCCCGACACGCTGCGGTACTGGGACGGGAACGCCTGGACGCAGCACTTCGCCCAGCGGAGCTGAGCCGCAGGCTGCTGCATCTGCAGCCTGCTTGGCGTGGTAGCTCGAACGCGTCAGCGGCGAGGCCTCCACGTGCGCGAGCCCGAGGGCGCGGCCAGCGGCGGCAAGGGAATCGAGCTCGGCGGGGCTCCACCAGCGCGCGACCGGGAGGTGGGCCGAGCTTGGCCGGAGGTACTGCCCGATCGTCGCGATCGACACGCCGACCGAAGCCATGTCGGCGAGCGTCGAGACGACCTCGTCCTCCGACTCACCGAGCCCGACCATGAGGCCGGACTTCACCACGAGCCCAGCATCGGCGGCGCGTCCGAGCACCGTCAGGCTCCTCGCGTAGCCCGCAGAGGGACGCACCGCCCGCTGGAGACGCGCCACCGTCTCGACATTGTGGTTCAGCACGTCCGGACGGGCGTCGAGGACGAGCTGGAGCGAGGACGCGTCGCCCTTGTAGTCGGAGATGAGGACTTCGACAGCCGTGCGGGGGCTGCGCCCCCTGATCGCGCGGATGGTCTCCGCCATCGCGCCGGCTCCGCCGTCGGGAAGATCGTCTCGCGCGACACAGGTGATCACGGCGTGTGCGAGGTGCATATGCTCGACCGCCTCGGCAACGCGCTCCGGCTCCTCGGGATCGAGCGGCATCGGGTGGCGAGTGTCGACCAGGCAGAAGCCGCAAGCCCGCGTGCAACGCGACCCGTTCACCATGAAGGTCGCCGTCCCGTCGGTCCAACATTCGAAGATGTTCGGACAGCGCGCCTCCTCGCACACCGTCACCAGACCGAGATCGTGGATCGTCTGGCCAAGAGAGAGGAACCCTTCGCCCATACGGACGGGAACGCGAAGCCACCCGGGCTTGCGCGCTCGGAGCGACACGCCCCCGTCGGGATCGGTTCCTGCCTCGCGGAGCCGCCGCAGCACGGGTCGCTCCAAGGGGCCCGAGGGACCCTCCTCCAACGAAGATCGCCGCGCACCCCCAACCCGGACGTCCTGGCGGTCAACGCCCCCGGCACCCCACGCCGACACGGCGCGGGTCGTGACGGCTTCGATCACGTCTTGCATCGCGACGTTGACTCCCTCAGCTCGAAGCGACGTCACCGAGTAGTCGGCGATGCCACACGGCACGATGTGGCCGAACATCTCGAGGTCGCACTCCACGTTGAGCGCGACGCCGTGAATGGCTCGTCGCCGACCGTCCTCGACTCGAAGGGTGCGGACACCGATGGCCGCGATCTTGCGAGCATCAGGTCCGCCCGCTCCGATCCATACGCCGGGATATCCCGCCTGCCGGGACGCCTCGACCCCCAGATCACCCAACGCGTCGATCACCACCTGCTCGATCCGGTCCACGTGCAGACGTCCCGCTCCAGGGTCGTCCTCGAGCGTGACGATCGGATAGGCAACCAGCTGACCCGGCCCGTGATAGGTGACGTCTCCACCGCGGTCGGTCCGAAAGAGCGTCGCACCGACCGACGCAGGATCATCCAGGACGTGCGCGGGGTCGGCGTGCACTCCCATCGTGTAGACGTGAGGGTGCTCGAGAAGAAGCAGGTAGTCGTCGTCGGCACGTCGCGCCAGCGCGTGCTGCAGGTCGAGAGCCTCTGCGTACGTGACATGGCCGAGGCGGCGGACGCGCAGCACGTCTACAGCTCGGAAGCCCAGTCGCGAGTCGTGAGCACCTGGGCAACCTTGCGCAGGAACGACGACACGTAGGCACCGTCCACGGCACGGTGGTCCCAGCTGACGCCGATCACGCCGACCGAGTGGACGGCGATGGACTCGCTGCCGTCGGGCAGCTCCACGACGACAGGTCGACGCCGGACCCCGTCCGTCGCCAGGATCCCGACCTGTGGCTGGTTGATGATCGGCACCGTGAAGTAGGTCCCGAACGGTCCGTCGTTGGTGATCGAGAACGTGCCTCCGGCGATGTCATCGGCCGTCAGCTGCCTGGTACGCGCACGCTCGGCAAGGTCTCTGATGCGCCGGGCGATGCCTCGGAGCGTGATCTCCTCCGCACGATGCACGACCGGCACGATGAGCCCCTCGTGGTTCAAGTCGACCGCGACCCCCAGGTTGATCTGCTGGTGCACCACCAGCGAGTCGTCGACGACCGACGCGTTCAGGTTCGGGAACTCACGAAGCGCTTCGACCGTTGCCCGCGCCACGAAGGGAAGGTAGGTGAGCGAGAACCCCTCCTCACTCTTGAACCGCTCGCGCCATACCCTGCGCACGCGCTCGACGCTCTCGAAGTCGGCTTCGTACGCGATGTACGCGTGCGGCGACGTCGCCTTGGACCGGATCATGTGCTCTGCGGTGCGACGCCGCATGTTCGAGAATGGCACGACTCGGTCCGTCGACGGGCGGAAGACCGCAGTCGCGGTCCCCGGCACCGGCTGCGCAGGGACTGGCGCAGCCGCAGAAGGAGTGGCCGGGACCGGCGGCGGGGCTGGGGACGGTGCCTGTGGTGCAGGCGGGGGCGGTGCCTGTGGTGCAGGCGGGGGCGGTGCCTGTGGTGCAGGCGGGGCCGGGGGCGGTGCCTGTGGTGCAGGCGGGGGCGGTGGAGCGGGGGTGGGCACAACGCGAGCAGCTCCGGCATCCGACACAGCTGCAGCAGTCGCGACCGCGCCGGGCCCGCGACGCGCGTCGACGAGCGCAAGGACATCCTCTCGGGTGATGCGACCACCTAGACCCGTGCCGGTGACCTCGGAGGGAGAGATGCCGTTCTCGTCGAGCAGGCGGCGGACGACCGGCGACAGCAGCATCGCCTCGCTCCCCGACGAACCCGCGACCCCTGCGGCGGAGGTCTGCCCCGACGGCACCGCCGGCGTATCGGCAGGCCGCTGCACATACCCGGCAGGCGGGGGCGGGGGCGGTGCCTGTGGTGCAGGAGCTGCAGGAGCTGCAGGCGACGCTGGGGGCGGGGGCGGTGCCTGTGGTGCAGGAGCTGCAGGAGCTGCAGGAGCTTCAGGAGCTGCGGCAGTCTCGGCTGCCGTGCCCGCACCACCCGGGCCGTCCGAGATGACTGCGAGGCGCGCGCCTACCGGCACCGTCTCGCCCTCTGGGACGAGGATCTCCGCCAACACGCCGGACGCGGGGGCTGGAACTTCCGAATCGACCTTGTCCGTCGAGACCTCGAAGAGCGGCTCGTCACGGTTCACCTGCTCTCCGACGGATTTCATCCATCGGGTGATGGTTCCCTCGGTCACCGTCTCGCCGAGCTGCGGCATCATGACATCAGCCAACGTGCAATCCCCTTCCCGTCAATGCGAGCACCGTCTCCCCGAAGGTCTCCGAGAGCGACGGGTGCGGCTGGATGAACTGTGCAACCTCTGCCGGGGTGGCCTCCCAGTTGACCGCGAGGTAGCCAGAGCCGAGCTGCTCGGTCACCCACGGGCCGACCATGTGGACTCCGAGGATCTTGCCGGCGCCACCGTCGGGCAACCGCTCGGCGACGACCTTCACGAGCCCCTCGGTGTCGCCGATGATGCGGGCGCGGCTGTTGCCACCGAACGGATCCTTCTTCACGAGGACCGGGATGCCGCGCGCCACCGCCTGGGCCTCCGTCAGCCCCACGAAGGCCACCTCCGGATGGCAGTAGATCGCCCACGGCACCCGCTCGTAGTCGATGGGGATCATCGGCTCGCCCAGGATGCCCTTGATGACGAGGACCGCCTCCTCGAAGGCGACGTGCGCGAGCTGAGGAGTCCCGGCACAGACGTCCCCGACCGCCCAGACACCTTGCTCATGGGTCTGCATGAGGTGGTTCACCACCACGAACCCGCGCTCGTCCAGCTGCACCTCGGTGCCCTCGGACAGAAGACCTTCGGTGCGCGGACGGCGACCGACGGAGACCACGATGGTCTCGACCTCGACCTCCTTGCCGTCGCCGAGGTGGACGACGGTGTGCGACCCGTCGGACGACGGCACGTGGCCTTTCACCTGCGCCCCGGTCACGACGTCGATGCCCCGCCTCTTGAAGGATCGCGCCACGACGGCTGCGACGTCGTCGTCACAGCCCGCGAGGATCGTGCCGAGGGCCTCGAGGATCGTGACCTTCGCACCCAGATCCGCGAGGAGCGAGGCGAACTCGCAGCCGATCGCCCCACCGCCGATCACGGCCACCGACGCCGGCACGTGCTCGAGCTCCAAGAACTCGTCGGAGGTGAGCACGTACCGCCCATCGACGTCCAGACCCGGCAGGGTCCGCGGCACCGATCCGGAGGCGAGGATGACGTGTCGGCCAGTGATCTCGGTCCCCGCATCCGGACCGTCGACCACGCGCACGCGCCGTCCGGGGAGGAGGGCACCCGTGCCGGAGAGAACGGTGACCTTACGGCCGCGCAGCAGGCCGCTCAGCCCACGGGTGAGCTGGTCGACGACCGCCACCTTCCGACGCTGGTTCACGGCGAAGTCGACCGTGGGCTCCCCGGCCGAGATGCCGAACTCCGAGGCACCACGCACCGTGCGGTAGACGGCCGCAGACTCGAGGAACTCCTTGGCGGGGACGCACCCGCGGTGCAGGCAGGTCCCACCGACCTTTGTGAGCTCGACCATGGCAATCCGTAGACCGGCCGACGCGCCGTAGAGAGCGGCCGCATAGCCCCCGGGACCTCCGCCGATGATCACTACGTCGTAGTCCACTGCATCCTCCTCCGGCGCCAAGCGCCTGGACATACCTCCTAGGACACTAACGGCGCTCTCTAGGCCCGAAGGCCGTCGATCACTCGGCGGATCCGGCGCCCGACCGGTCCCGTGCTCGAGCCCAGCACCGAGCGGACCGGCGAGCGAACCGGGTGATACGCGTCCGAGGCGGCACTGAGCATGTCGTCCTCCGCCGCGCTGAGCTCGATGTCCGCCGACGCGGCATTCTGCTCGGCCTGCTCGACCGACGAGGCTCCTGGGATCACGACGACATTCGGGCGCCGGACGAGCCAGGCGAGCGCGATCTGTGCCGGGGTCGCGCGCTGCGCGCTCGCCACCTCGCGTAGCGCGTCGATGATCGGGGCGGACCGCTCCAGGTTCTCGGGGTGAAACGCGCTGGTCCGTGCCCGCAGCCCGGTCGGTCGCTGGCCCGGGCCATACCTGCCCGAGAGAAGCCCTTGCGCCAGCGGGCTGTATGCGATGAGCACGCGTCCGTTGGCCTGCACCCAGGGCAGGAGCTCGCGCTCGGCCGAACGGTCCAGGAGGCTGTAGCGGACCTGGTTGGAGAGGACCGGGCGACCGAGGAGGCGCTCGAGCTCCTGCCAGCGCGAGAGCGGGTAGTTGCTCACCCCGACGTGACGCGCAAGTCCAGATTCGAGAAGCCTCGCAAGCGCATCGGCAATGCCGCGCGCCGGCACGACGGGGTTCGGCCAGTGGAGCTGGTAGAGGTCCACGTACCCGGTGCCGAGCCGCCGCAGGCTGCCACGTGCGCGCCAGCCGACGATCGGGTCCAGCGGAAGGACGGGGAGGAGCTTGGTCGCCAGGAACGCCTCGTCGCGCCGCCCTGCGAGCGCCGCGCCGACGATGCGCTCGGAACGTCCGAACGCGTAGATCTCCGCGGTGTCCACCAGGTTGACGCCGAGGTCCAGCGACCGCTCGACGATGCGCGGGGCGATGTTCGTCGCGTAGGCGGTCCCGTAGCCCCACTCTCCGGATCCGAACTGCCAGGTCCCCAGCCCTACTGGGAACAGACGAACCCCATCGGCCTCGACGTGGCGCACGCGGCGTGTCGCTCCTCTTTTTCGCGGTACTGGGCTATTTCGGCGGCATCCGGATACCGCCGTCGAGGCGGATGACCTCGGCATTCAGGTAGCTGTTCCTGGCGATGTCGACGACGAGCTGCCCGAAGCGGGCGGGATCGCCAAGACGCTTCGGGAAGAGCACGGACTCACCGAGCGCTCGCCGCTGCTCCTCGGGGAGCATGCCCAGCAGCGGCGTGTCGAACAGGCCGGGCGCGATGGCGAGGACCCGGATGCCGACCACGGAGAGGTCACGCGCGGCTGGAAGGGTCATGCCGACGATGGCACCCTTCGAAGCGGAGTACGCGAGCTGTCCGACCTGGCCGTCGAACGCGGCGACCGACGAGGTGTTGACGATGACGCCGCGCTCTGCGTCCTCGAGCGGCTCGGTCTTCGCGATGGCCGCCGCCGCCTTCGTCATGACGTTGAAGGTCCCGATCACGTTCAGCCGCTGGATGAGCTCGAACGGCCCGAGCTCGTGCGGATTGCCTTGCCGATCGATCACCCGGCCGATCCATCCGGTCCCCGCGCAGTTGACCGCGATCCGCAGCGGGGGTCCCGACGCAGCCTGGTCCACCGCCCTCTGGCAGTCCTCGGGCTTCGTGACGTCCCCGGCCACGTAGCCCCCGCCCACCTCCTCGGCGACGGCCTTCGCTCCACCCTCGTTCAGGTCGAACACCGTGACGTGCACCCCTTCGGCGGCGAGGGCGCGGGCCGTCGCAGCGCCGAGGCCTGATGCCGCACCGGTGACGAGCGCAGACGATCCCTCGAGCTCCATGGTTGCGATGGTAGGTGCGGACGGGGCAGCAGGGCCAGGCGAGGGCTCCCGTCACCTCGCGATCCGTCGCAGCACGGCGGGAGCGGCTGGATCAGAGGATGCCGGAGCGGCCGGTGCCGGTCGTCGCAGCCGTGTTCGCGAGCTCGTCGACGACGTCGTTCCAGCGGTCGCCCGAATGCCCCTTCACCCATTCGAAGCGCACGGGCGTCGACGCGTCGAGAGCCAGCGCGAGCAGAGGCTCCCACAAGTCCCGGTTCGCGACGGGCTTGCCCTGCGAATTGCGCCAGCCCCGCCGCTGCCAGCCCACCCACCACCGTTGGACGAAGCAGTTCACGACGTAGGCGGAATCGCTCCGCACCAAGATGCCCTCGGGGCCCGAGCCTGGGCCGAGCGCCTCGAGCGCTCTGAGGGGGGCGGTGATCTCCATCCGCTGGTTCGTCGTCATTCGATCCGCGCCGCTCTCGTACCGTCCCTCGGGCACGACCCACGCCCACCCACCGGGCCCCGGGTTCCCGAGGCACGAGCCATCCGTGTAGACGGTGATCATCCGAGGTGGTCTACACCCTCGGCGCGGCACGCCGAGGCGGCGCCGGCCGGTACCGTGTACCCGTGCTCTTCGACGGTGTGTCCCATCAGGTTCCGGACATCGACTCGCAGGAGACGGCCGAGTGGCTCGACTCGTTCGACGCGGTCGTGGGCACCCGGGGCCGCTCGCGGGCTCGCTTCTTGCTCATGAAGCTGCTCGAGCGCGCACGAACGCTTCAGGTCGACTTCCCCGCCACGGTGTCGACGCCATACGTCAACTCGATCCCAGCGGACGAGGAGCCGTGGTTCCCCGGTGACGAGTACCTCGAGCGGCGGATCCGGGCGTACATCCGCTGGAACGCGGCGGTGATGGTGATCCGGGCGAACATGCGCACCGACGGGATCGGCGGCCACCTGTCCACCTACGCCAGCTCTGCCTCCTTGTACGAGGTCGGCTTCAACCACTTCTTCCGAGGCAAGGACGACGGCGGTGCCGGCGACCAGGTGTTCGTCCAGGGACACGCCTCGCCAGGCATCTATGCCAGGGCGTTCGTCGAGGGTCGCCTCGCCGAGCGCGACCTCGACAACTTCCGCCACGAGGTTGGCGGCGGGCTCCCGAGCTATCCGCATCCTCGTTCGCTCCCCGACTTCTGGGAGTTCCCGACCGTGTCGATGGGCCTGGGCCCGATCGACGCCATCTACCAGGCGCATGTGAACCGCTACCTGCACCACCGCGAGCTCGTGGACACGAGCGCGAGCAGGGTGTGGTGCTTCGTCGGCGACGGGGAGATGGACGAGCCCGAGTCGATCGGCGCGCTGGGTGTTGCCGGGCGTGAGCACCTCGACAACCTCATCTTCGTCGTCAACTGCAATCTGCAGCGTCTCGACGGCCCGGTACGTGGCAACGGGAAGATCATCCAAGAGCTCGAGGCGCTCTTCCGTGGCGCAGGGTGGAACGTCATCAAGGTCATCTGGGGCTCGCGCTGGGACGAGCTGCTCGCCCGCGATGTCGACGGCGTGCTGCTCGACAAGATGAACACGACCGTCGACGGTGAGTTCCAGAAGTACGCCGTCGAGTCCGGCGCCTACATCCGCGAGCACTTCTTCGGCCCCGACCCGCGCCTGCGCAAGCTGGTCGAGCACCTGAGCGACGACGAGCTGCGCACCCTCCCCCGAGGCGGGCACGACTACCGAAAGCTCTACGCCGCGTACAAGCTCGCCACCGAGCAGCGAGGGGCTCCGACCGCGATCCTCGCCAAGACGGTCAAGGGCTGGACGCTCGGACCGCAGATCGAAGCGCGCAACGCGACGCACCAGATCAAGAAGATGACCCGAGACCAGTTGCGGGCGCTGCGAGACCGACTCCACCTCTCCGACGAGATCCCCGACGAGGCCCTCGACGCCGACGCCCCGCCGTACTACCGGCCGCCGGAAGGATCCGAAGCGTTCGAGTACCTGATGGCCCGGCGCAGGATGCTCGGCGGTGCGCTGCCGCGCCGCGTGGTGCGACCCGCCAAGGTCGTGCTGCCCAATCCCAAGGTGTTCGCCGACCTCATGGCGGGCTCGGGCAGCCAGGCCGTGTCCACGACCATGGCCTTTTCCCGCCTCCTGCGCAATCTCGTCCGGGATCCGGACTTCGGTCCGCTCGTCGCGCCCATCGTCTCGGACGAGGCCCGCACCTTCGGGCTCGAGCCCATCATCGCAGAAGCGCACATCTACGCTCCCGACGGTCAGCGGTACGTCCCGGTGGACGCCGACCTCCCGCTCAAGTACGCCGAGAGCGCATCAGGGCAGCTGCTGCAGGAAGGCATCACCGAGGCAGGCGCCGCGGCGGCGTTCAGTGCGCTCGCGACCTCGTACGCCACGTGGGGTCGCCCGATGCTCCCGGTCTTCCTCTTCTATTCGATGTTCGGCTTCCAGCGGGTGGGCGACTTGCTCTGGGCGCTCGGCGACATGCGCGGCCGCGGCATCCTTGCGGGCTGCACCGCCGGACGAACGACGCTGCTCGGGGAGGGCCTCCAGCACGACGATGGACACTCGCCGTTGCTCGCGACCACGAACCCGGCGGCTGTCGTCTACGACCCCGCATTCGCGTACGAGGTCGCGATCATCGTCGAGGATGCGATCCGCCGCATGATGGGCGAGACTCCCGAGGACAGGTTCTGGTACATCACGCTCTACAACGAGAACTACGCGATGCCGGCCATCCCCGACGGCGCCGAAGGTGATGCCGTTCGCTCGGGCATCCTGAGAGGCATCTACCGGTATGAGGGCCCCCCCGGCATCGTCGCCGGTCAGGAGGAGCGCCGCGTCGAGAAGGGCGGGAGGCGATCGGCGCCACACGCCTCGATCTGCTTCTCGGGCCCGATGTGGCAGGTCGCCACCGAGGCGCGACGCATGCTCTCGGAAGAATGGGGAGTCGCCGCCGACACGTGGTCGACCACCTCCTGGGCGACGCTGCGCAACGACGCGCTGCTCTGTGACCGGTGGAACCGCCTGCACCCGGGTGCACAGCCCAGGACTCCCTACGTCACCGACGTCTTCGGATCGGGGACGGCACCGGTCGTCGCCGTGACCGACTACATGCGTGCAGTCCCCGATCAGGTCTCGCGCTGGGTGCGCCGCCCCTTCACGTCGCTCGGCACCGACGGGTTCGGCCGCTCAGACGCGCGCGCCGCGCTGAGGCGCTACTTCGAAGTCGACGCTGCGCACGTCGTCGTTGCGGTCCTCTCCGCGCTGGCCGACCAGGGCGATGTCGAGCGCTCCACCGTCGCAGAGGCGATCCGCCGCTACGGCGTCGACCCCGACGCTGCGGCGCCCTTCTCGGTCTGAGCCTGCTTCTGCGCGCTGAGCCTTCGCGCCTTCGTACTTCCGCCGTCACCCCGAGCGCGGCATCTCAGCCCCCCGTGACGTCGCGGTTCCGGTCGCCGAGATCCGCGATCGGCGCCAGCACCGCACTGGGCGCGCCGAGCGCCGCACGTGCCGCCCCGAACGCAGAGGCTGTCGCAGCCCGCAGACGCTGCCGACTCAGCGAGAAGGCGGCAACGGCAACGACGGCGAACCCGCCGCACAGCGCCCATCCGACGTCGAAGCCGAGGTGGTCTGCGACGATCCCGAAGCCCAACGGGCCTACCATCCCGCCGACATAGGTCCCCACCTGCGTCACCCCGGTCGCACGCGCCGGCGTCTCCGGATAGGCGCGCACCACGGCGAGGTTGAACAGGCCGTTGTAGCCCCAGCCGCCGCCGTAGGCGACGAGCACAGCGGGAAAGAGCAGGGCGACGTTCCCCACAGCGAGGGCGCCGAAACCGAGGGCGCCCACGGCGATCAGCACGGCGACGGTCCGGAGATGGGCCTCGGCCGCGCGCCGGCCCCTCAATCCCGCGTGATCCGCGCGCCAGCCGACGCCGACGCGCGCAGCGAGCCCGACCACGCTCCCAGCAGCTGACAAGAGCCCGGCAAGGCCCGGCGTCACACCGTCATGGACTGCTCCGGGGACGACGAACGAACCCAACGTGTTCGAGGCCGCCACCGCGCAGGCCATTGCGGTCGCCAGATAGACGAGCGGTCGGACATCGAAGCTCGCCGCGCTGCGCGGTGCGCTGCTCGGTGCGCTGCTCGGTGCGCTGCTCGGTGCGCTGCTCGCCCTTGGGTGGCCGTCCTCACTTTCCTCGCTCGGTTTCACGGCGTCGTGCGCTCGGGAGTTCGGCACACCGGCCCTGGCGGGGGTGGCGGGGGTGGCGGGGGTGGCGGGGGTGGCGGGGGTGGCGGGGGTGGCGGGCATGAGGGGACGGCCACCAAGCAACAGAACCGCTCCCACGAGCAAGACCAGACCCGCAGCAGCGAGGTACGCAACGTGCCACCCTGCGGTGATCGCCAGTGCGGGCACCGCAAGCCCCGAGAGGAGCGTTGCGGTGGGGATGGCCGCCTGCTTCACGCCAAAAGCGAGGCCTTGGCGGTGGTCGGAGACCGCCCTCGAGAGAAGAAGGTTCACCGCCGGCTGCATCGTCCCGTTCGAGAGCCCTCCGACGACGAGGAACCCGAGAAGGGCGGGATAGGAGGTGACGACGAGCCCCGTGCCGACGAGTGCCACCAACGAAAGCCCGACGGCGACGAGCATGACCTTGAAGGGGCCGACCCGCTCAGCCAGGCGCCCTCCTCGAACCGAGCTGAGCGCCGACGCGCCGAAGAAGGTGGTGACGGCACCCCCGACCGCCGTCGATCCGACGTGGAGGGACGCTTCGAGTTGCACGGCGAGAGCGCCGGTGAGGAATACGGGAAGAACGCCGGCGGTCGCCAATGCGATGGCCAGCCCGACGCTCGCCGGCTGCCGCTGTGAGCGCGCCGCGGCAACAGCCGGCGGGTGCTCATGCTGCGGGACGGCTGGGCTCACCTCATCACAGGAGGCTCGAGGTCATGACGAAAGGTTAAGGGAAAGACCTCGAAGAGCAGTCTGACCTCGAGGGTCGAGCGACGCCGTCGGCTGCCGCGCCGGGCCAGGGACCGCGCTCGCAGCCCTCCAGGAGTCACTGAGCAACTGCAGCTATCCAGACAGATCGCGCGCGTACGCGTCCAGACGGGCGAGCTCGTCGTCGTAGATCCGCTTCAGCGCACCGGGAGCGAACAGGCGCTCGAAGAAGCCACCGACTCCGCTGGCGCCCTGCCACGTCGTCTCGATGCGCACAACGGTTCGGTCCCCATCGGGGGTCACGGTGAAGATCGTCACGAGCGACGAGCCGGTGTCGTGCTCCTCGAGCACTCTGCCAGGCTCGGGCACCGCGACACGCATGTGATACCTGCGGCTGCGGCCACCGGCGGTGATGACGAAGCCCACCACCGTCCCCTCACCTGTTCCGCCCTCTTCGATCCTGTAGTCCGAGAACGCGGGCGGCAGGATGTGCTGATGGTGTGCGCGGAAGTCGCTGAGGCAGCCAAAGACGACGGCTGCAGGAGCGTCGATCGTGCGAGTGGCGGCGGCAGTGACAGTGCTCATTCGCCCTGCCTACCACTCATACCGACCGTTGCGGTCAAGATGCAGGCCATGGCAACGAGGACGTCCGAGCCGGCTACGGGCGAGCGGCTGCGGGGGTGGGCGGCGGCGAGCGGGGGCGGGTGGGCCGCTGCGGGGGTGGGCGGCGGCGAGCGGGGGCGGGCGGGCCGCTGCGGGGGTGG
>JAJZVL010000109.1 GCA_021845725.1 Actinomycetes bacterium
GGATCTCTGCGCCAACGGCGCCCGGAACGGCGCCGACCTCCGCGGCGCCATCTACGCCTACAACCACACAGCGGCCTACGTGCGAGAGGTCCTCTCCTACGCGGCGGCGTACGCGGGTCCCGCCTCTTCTTCTGCGCCGTCTGCGTCCTCGGCGTCAGCTGCGTCCGCTGCGTCCTCGGCGTCCGCTGTGCCGATCGTGCCGGGGCTCGACGCCCCGACCGAGGCTGCGGCCGTCGCCATCACCTACGCGCTCGACCAGATCGGCACCCCGTATGCCTGGGGCGGCGAAACGCCCGGGGTCGGCTTCGACTGCTCCGGGCTCACCCAGGCCGCCTACGCGGCGGCGGACATCCGCATCCCGCGCACCTCCACAGCGCAGTGGACGGGGCTCCCCCACGTGCCCGTCGACGACCTCGAGCCCGGCGACCTCGTCTTCTTCGACCCCGGCGAATTCTCGCCCGGCCTCCCCGGCCACGTAGGGATCTACATTGGCCACGGCGAGATGGTCGACGCCCCCCACACCGGCACCGACGTCCGGATCGACGCGCTCTCGGGCTGGCCACCGCCGATGGGGGCGGCCCGTCCCTCCGAGCTCGCAAGCGAATCAGACCCAGAGCCGTAAGAGCATCGGAACATGGCCACGGCAAAGCGCCGGCTCACGCTCGACGAGACGGCGTTATGCAGCTTCGAACGCGGCGTTGAAGCGAGTACCTCGAAGGGAGAAGCTCTCGTAACCGGGAGCGTGCAGAGTGTCGAGCCTCCTGGTCAACACGTCGGTGGAGGTGATACGGCAGGCGGTGGCGTGACGTCGAAGGGCACCTCGCGCGGAAGCCCTGGGAGCCGTGTGGCATAGTGCTTCCCGTTGTCCTACAATGTTAGACAACAGAAAGGAGACCCTCTGGATGTCAGGTCGAAGCGGACAGATCGCAGCCAGGATCGATCCGGCCCGAGAGCAGCGGATCCGGTACGCCAGCCAGCTCGAGAACACCTCGGTGAGCTCCTTCGTCGTCGAGGCAGCCAGCGAGAAGGCCGAGCGCGTCATCTCCGAGCACCATGGGACCCCGGTCCCCCCGGGGTACTTCGACGAGCTCTTGCGCGCGCTGGACGCACCGCCGCGGGTGATTCCGAGCCTGGCCGCAGCGGCCGCCCGGGTAAGGGAGTCGCCGGCGTTCGAGCAACGCTGAACGCGTTGTACTCCTCGGAGCGGCTGCGCGACGACCACAGGGTGGAGGCCTTCTCCTGCGGCAACGCCGTCCTCGACGGGTGGCTCCGGTCGGCTGCGCTCACCTCCGATCGGAAGGACGTGTCGCGCACCTACGTGTGGGCGGACTCCTCGGACACCGTCTGGGCGTACTTCACGCTCTCCCCGGACGTGCTCTACCGCGACGGTCTGCCGAAGTCGCTGGCACACGGCGACCCCGACAGGATCCCGGCCATCCTCATCGGAAAGCTCGCCCTCCACAGCCAGCTGCAGGGCGGCGGCCGGCATCTCGGTTCGCAGCTCTTGGTCGACGCCGTCACGAGAGCGGCAGCAGCGGTGGAAGCCGCCGGCGGGCGCTACGTCGTCGTCGACGCGATCGGCGACGACGTGCTGGGATTCTACGAGCGCCACGGGTTCAGACGGCTCCCCCCTCCTGCCGACCACCGTCTTGTGATCCGGAGCGCCGACGCAAGGCGTTCGCTCGAGGACGGCTAGTGCCCTGACCACAAAGGTTCGCGCGTCTTTGTCCTGGTAGAGGGTCGACTGAGCTGTTCCTGAACGGTTCCGAGAGCGTTGGTCGGTGCGCAGGGGGCGCCCA
This sequence comes from Actinomycetes bacterium, assembly GCA_021845725.1. Classification (GTDB taxonomy): domain Bacteria; phylum Actinomycetota; class Acidimicrobiia; order Acidimicrobiales; family RAAP-2; genus JAJYVT01. Next base: position 1,800 of record JAJZVL010000109.1, read on the forward strand.
TCGTGGCAGCCAGGGGAGCGCCGAGCAGCCTTTGGGCGCGTTGGTCGAGCCAGGTACCGCCAACGCGGCTGCCGACAGGTCGGCGTCGGACAGACGCTCGAGGTAGCAGAAGCGCAGGAAGGAGCGCAGGGCGCCACAGAAGTACTGGGCCGAGCCGACCGAGACCGTCTCGCATTCGGCCAGCACCGCGGCAATGGCCTGGTCCGCGCACAGGCTGCGCAGACTTCCGTCAGGGGCGCAGCATGCCAAGAACCTCCGCACCCGCTTCCCGTACAAGCGGGCCGTCGATGGCGCCAACGCCCGCTCGGCGAGCAGATAGCGCGAATAGCGCGCCAAGAGCACCTCGACCGGCGCGACTCCCGGCGGAAAGGGCGCTGCGATGCCCTGGGCGGCCAAGGAGTCCATCAATGGCACGTCTTCATCTGCATCTGCGACCAATGCGTCGCGCTGTGCTCGCAGGTCATCGAGGGCAAGCCCTCGTCGGTGCCCCAGGTCGCGCCCTGGGAAGCTGAAGCGACCCTCGAGGATGTCCTCCCCAACCTGGCGCCCGTAGCCAGCGCCGCGACCCAGGTCGAAGAGAGCCTGACCGCCTGGGTCTCCAAGGCCCGATCGCTCGGCGCGACCTGGGCGCAGATCGGCGACGCACTGGGGATCACTCGCCAGTCCGCGTGGGAGCGGTTCTCAGGAGAGGAATAGCCCCAGCTCGTCGGGGGATCACCCCGGACGGGTGGCACCCAGGTGGACGTCGGTTCCCCATGCGGCGCCGACGGTCGTGGGGAACGCCTCGACCCGGACGTCCGCGCCGGTGTGAGGGGCGTCGACCATGTACGCCTGGCCGCCAGCCGTGCCCACGTAGATCCCCACGTGGGACACGCCGGCGGGGCCGCTGCCGTCCCTGCCGCCACGGCCCCGCCGCGCTCTGGCCAAAGCTCTGCCCGAGGTCCAGCACCTCGGTCACGTAGCTGGTGTCGTGATTGAATGCGAACACCGCCGCCGACAGGTCGGTCCCGTTGGCCGCTCCATTCGCGCACAGAAGGCGAGCCGCCGCATACACAGCGTCGGTCGGGTCATAAGGAGAAGGAGGCTCCGCCCCGCCGGGCGGGACCGGCACGTCGCCCGAGGACACTGTCCCTCACGTGCCTCAGACCCCCGACCCACCTGTAGATAACTTCGGCGCCGGCCGAGTTGGCGCCCGAGTGGACGCCGGGGAGGGTGGACTGGCCGTTGTCGGACTCGACGGTGCCGATGGCGGCCAGCACGGTCCACGGCAACCCCGGGCAGGTGACCGCAGCCTGCCCATACAGCGTGAGCATGCTGGAGGGGATCACCGTCGTGGCCGACGCCGACGGGATGACCGCACCACCGGTGAGCACCGACACCAAGGCGACCGCGGCCGCCCCGATGAGCACCACGACCAAGAGCACCACACCCGCACCGGCGATCCCAACGATCCGAAGCCCGCTCACCGCCAGCCGCCCGGGCCTCGCGTTATGCCGACCTCACCGACCCAGAAACCCAGCAACCAAAAAGGTTTCCTGCCCCAGGTCGGCATAACCAGGGGGTCGGCATAATGGGCGCTATGCCGACGTCGGCATAGCGCCTACAACCACACAGCGGCCTACGTGCGAGAGGTCCTCTCCTACGCGGCGGCCTACGCCGGTCCCGCCTCCCCCGCCTCCCCTGCGGCCTCTGCGGCCTCTGCGTCTTCTGCGTCCGCGGTGTCCGCTGCGCCCGCTGCGGCGATCGTTCCGGGGCTCGACGCCCCGACCGAGGCTGCGGCCGTCGCCATCATCTACGCGCTCGACCAGATCGGCACCCCCTACGTCTGGGGCGCCGAGACGCCCGGGGTCGGCTTCGATTGCTCCGGGCTCGCCTAGGCCGCCTACGCGGCGGCGGGCATCCGCATCCCGCGCACCTCCACAGCGCGGTGGACGGCGCTCCCCCACGTGCCCGTCGCCGACCTCGAGCCCGGCGACCTCGTCTTCTTCGACCCTGGCGAGCTCTCGCCCGGCCTCCCCGGCCACGTAGGGATCTACATCGGCCACGGCGAGATGGTCGACGCCCCCCACACCGGGACCGACGTCCGGATCGACGCGCTCTCGGGCTGGCCGCCGCCGATGGGCGCGGCCCGTCCCTCCGAGCTCGCTCGCCAGAGATGAGGGCGATGCGTCGGAAAGCTGGCCTATGACGCCTTCGCGCCCAGGAGGTGCGCGTGCTCTTCAGCCGGCCCGCGGAGCGGGCGGACATGGACGATGCCTTCGTCGATGTCCACGACCGAGGCCACTGCTCGCACCGAGCCGGAGCCTACGAGGATGTAGGCGCCAGGGACGATCCGCGACGGGTCGGGTGCGGCGTCGAGGAACGCCCAGGGCAGCCCGGTGTCGTCCATCGTGTTCAGGTCGATCACGAGATCCACATCGGGTGTCATCGGGTCCTCCCTCCGGGGACATGGTAGGTGTTTTCTTGCCTCTGATGAACAACAGTTTCGAGCGTCTCGAGTCCGGCGTCCAAGTCGCGGAAAGCGATGGTCACATGCGGGTTCCGGAAGGTTGGCACGACCTCGAGCCCAGCATGGAGCAGAGCCTGTATCTCGTAGACGAGCAGGAACGGGAAGCGTTCGAGGAAGTCGCCGGCCAGGTCATCTACTGCCTCGTCGTCTTCGGCGTAGTAGGCAGAAAGCCCGTAGCGACCCCAGTCGGGGAACCGCCGCAGAAACGCGGCGGCCTGGGCGCGGTCGCTTTCGGGTGTGGCGTCGTCTCCCCGCACCACGACCACCTTTGCACGCTCAGGCAGGGGCCGATGGCGGATGCGCGGCGCACGGCGTTGGTCCACGCATTCCTACTTTCTGTTGGACGTGCCGGGACAGATGTCCGCGGCTTTGGTACCGCCGGGCTGCCGGTCCTCGTGGACGACCGTCCAGTAGGCGAGCGTGTCCGTCAGGGCGATCCGAAGCGTCTGCATCCTGGCCTCCTGTGGCGCTCACTTTGCACGTGGCGCAAGGTATCCAGAGGATGTGACCGGGGTCGTCCACATGCTGCCCGCCACCTTCGAGGAGTACACGCAGCCGGTCTTGCTCGATGGAAAACGCCCGCCGAGCCTCCTCGACCTCGCCGGAGGTGAGGGCGACCGATGGTCATACCCAGTTATACTCCAGAGGTGATGGCGGTGAAGACGGCGATCTCGGTGCCCGAGGGCACCTACGAGCGGGCGACCAGGCGCGCACGAGAGCTCGGCATGAGCCGCTCCGAGCTCTTCTCCCTTGCGGTCGTCCGGTACCTCGACGAGCTCGATGCCTTGTCGCTGACGGAACGGATCGACCTCGTGGTCACGTCGTTGGACGGGAGCGACGGGTCGGCTGCCGATGCGGTCGCCGCCGGACGCCGCGTGCTTGCCGGCACCACCGACGAGTGGTGATCGAGCGCGGGGGCATCTACTGGGCTGCGCTCGGAGCACCCGTGGGCTCGCGGCCGGCAAAGCGGCGCCCGGTGCTGGTGGTCTCCGCCGACGCCTACAACGCGAGCCGCCTGGCGACGGTCCTCGCGGCGGTCGTCACGCCCAACACGGCCCTCGCGGCCATGCCCGGCAACGTGTTCATGCCTGCCGGTGCGACCGGCCTGCCTCGAGACTCCGTCGTCGACGTGACCGCGCTCGTCACCTTGGACGAGGCCGACCTCGCCGAGCGGGCCGGGACCGCGCCGGCGTCGGTGCTGGAGGAAGTGGATCGAGGACTGCGCCAGGTCCTCGGGCTGTAGCTGCGGCTTGCCGCGGTGCACCCGACGCCCGAGGATCCAGGCGTTCACCTCGTGGACACGTCAAGATGCGAGCCCTTTGCGCTCAGCGCCGGCGGCCTGGCACCGGCTCGTCGTAGCGGGCGACGGTGAACGCGATGACGGCCGGCACGTCGGCGGCGAAGACGACCAGCGTCAGGACGAGCACGACCAGGGTCGCCCCTCGCGTGCCGTCGTGGACGAAGACGTAGGCGAGCAGCCCCGCGATGACCGCGTAGGCGAGCAGGGCCCAGCGTGCCACGGCCACGAAGGTCCTCCACGCGAACGGGCGGATCCGGGCGAGCAGCACCGCCGCCGCGACGGTGAGCGCCGCGCCGGCGGCGAGGAGGGCGACGGCGGGGGCGAGGGGCGGTGGATGCGGGAGGTGCGCCGCCAGGTAGACGCCACCTGCGAGCATGAGCGCCAGCGAGGCGACCACCAGCTCGGCGACCGGCGGCAACCGCCGGGTGAGCACTGTGACGGCCTGCGACTCGCCGCCGGCGTGCTCGCCGCCGCCGGCGTGCTCCTCGCCGTCG
>JAJZVL010000033.1:0-18775 GCA_021845725.1 Actinomycetes bacterium
CCTCTGCATGTCGATGCGCGGCGTGAAGAAGCCCGGGACGCGCACGGTCACCTCCTCGGTGCGCGGGCTCTTCCGCAGGGATCCCGCGACGCGTGCCGAGGCGATGCAGTTCGTCAGCCGGGGTCGCTGAGCAGCGGCCCGCCGGTACCGGCTCGCCTACGCTACGGCGATGATGGCGAACGTGGCGAGCAGGCCCTTGGTGATGGGGATCCTGAACGTCACGCCCGACTCCTTCTCGGACGGCGGCCGCTTCCTCACCCCCGGCGCCGCCGTCGTGCGTGGTGAGCAGATGGCGGCCGAGGGAGCCGACGTGGTGGACGTGGGAGGGGAGTCCACGCGTCCGGGTGCCCTCCCCGTCGACGAAGCCGAGGAGCTCCGCCGCGTGCTCCCGGTCGTCGAGCAGCTGGCCGGCAAGGTCCGCGTCTCGATCGACACGATGAAGCCGGCCGTGGCGCGGGCGGCCGTCGCCGCAGGAGCGACGCTCGTGAACGACGTGCGCGGGGAGCTGTGGTCGCTCGCCGCGGAGCTCGGTGCAGGTTGGGTGTCGATGCACTCGCGGGGCACCCCGCGCACGATGCAGTCGCTCACGGACTACGAGGACGTCGTCGGCGAGGTCCGCGCGAGCGTGCTCGAGGCCGCAGCTCGGGCGCGCGACGCGGGTGTCGGCGAGGTGTGGGTGGACCCGGGCATCGGCTTCGCCAAGACCGCCGAGCAGAACGTCGCCCTGCTCGCCGCGCTTCCCGAGCTCGTGGTGGCGGCGTCGGCGGCCGGAGCCGGGGTCCTCGTGGGCACGAGCCGCAAGGGGTTCCTCGGACGCTACGGCGCACCGTCTCCCGATCGGCCGCTCGGCGCCGAGGACCGGCTCGAGGCGTCCATCGCCATGGCCGTGTGGGCGATGGCGTCGGGGGTGGGTATGGTGCGGGTCCACGACGTGGCCGACACGATCCGCGCTGCGACGCTCATGGGGCCGGGCACGGGCGCCGGCCTCGGGGCCCGTCGATGAGGGGAAAGTGGTCGGCCGGCATGCCGCCGCGCAACTTCACCTGGGTGATCCGCGACCACCTCGCGCTGAGCGAGCGCCCCGGGGGCTTCGCGCCCAACCACCGCAAGGTCCGCCGCAACGAGGAGCTCCTCTGGCTGCGCGCCCAGGGCTTCACGCAGATCGTCTCGTTGCTCCCCTCCCCGCACAATCTCCGCGCCTACGACGACAAGGCGATCGCGCACGCCCACTTCCCCCTGGCCCCTGGAGCGGACCCGCGCCCGACGCTCACGGACTTCTACCGCACGCTCGACGTCGCGCTGCGCGGGGGCGAGTGCGTCCTCGTGCACCGCGAGGAGCTCGGAGACCAGATGATGGGCGTCGCCGCGGGCTTCCTCGTGTGGACCGGGAGGGTGCCCGCCGTGCCCCAGGCCATCGCGCTCGTCGAGCGCCTCGTCGGCCACCCGATGGGCTCCGCGGGCCGCGAGCTCGTGGTCGTGGCTGCGACCCTGCCGCCCAGGCAACCCGTCTGAGCTGCCATGACAGGCCGCATCGAGATCCGCGACCTCCGGGCGTTCGGCGTGCACGGCGTCTTGGCGCACGAGCGCATGCGCGCCCAGCCGTTCAGCGTGGACCTCGACGCGTCGTTCGACGTCGGCGCTGGCGCCGAGTCGGACGCGCTCGGCGACACGGTGGACTACGGGGCGGTCGCGTCGAGCGTTGCCGGAGTGGTGTCGCACGGATCGTTCGCGCTCCTCGAGGCCCTCGCCGCCGCGATCGCGCGCCGGGTGCTCGACGAGCACCCGCGTGTCACGCGCGTCGAGGTCGTCGTGCGCAAGGTGCGACCGCCCGTCGACGTCGACGTGGGCTCGATCGGGGTCCGGGTGGTCGATGAGCGCCGCCCCTGATCCCCCCCCGGTCCTCCGGCGTGCCTTCATCGGGCTCGGCTCGAACCTCGGCGACCGCCGGATGGAGATCGCCCGAGCGGTCGGCGCACTCCGTGAGCATGGGGACGTGATCGCGGTCTCCCCCCTCTACGAGACCGATCCCGTGGGTGGTCCCGAAGGCCAGCCGCCGTACGTGAACGCGGTCGTCGAGCTTCGCACCTGCGCTGGACCGCACGAGCTGCTCGAGCGCTGCCGCGCGCTCGAGGCGGCCGCGCAGCGGGTCCGCACCGTGCGGTTCGGTCCGCGCACCCTCGACGCCGACGTGCTGCTGGTCGAGGGCGTGGTCGTGGACGAGCCCGACCTCCAGGTTCCCCATCCGAGGATGTGGCAGCGGCGGTTCGTGCTCGCGCCCTTGGGGGACCTCGCCCCCGGCCTCGTCCCGCACGACGTGCTCGAGCGGGCCGGGGGGGCGGTCCGGCGGGTCGGTACACTCTGAGGCGACCCGCCTCGCGGCCGGCCTGCTCCCCGCTTCGTGACCGGCAACCGCACGAGGCTGCAGAGCGTGCACTCCGTGCGCTCGAAGGTCGCCGCTTCACAGAAGGAGGAGCCGGTGTCGACGATCGCAATGGGCCCCGGGCCGTTCGACGTGCTGGTCCTGGGCAGCGGCGTCGCAGGCCTGTCGGTCGCGGTCCGTCTGTGCGAGACGAGCCCGCGGCTCTCGGTCGCCGTGCTCACGAAAGGAGAGCTCTCGCAGTCCACGACCCGCTGGGCGCAAGGGGGCGTGGCCGCGGTGCTCGGCGGGGACGAGGACTCGACGGACCTCCATCTCGCCGACACGCTTCGGGCCGGCGCCGGCCTCTGTGACGTCGACGCAGTCCGCGTGCTCGTCGACGAAGGGCCTTCGAGGGTCGAGGAGCTGATCGCGCTCGGTGCTCGCTTCGACCGCGAGGCGTCAGGCTCCCTGTCGCGTGCCAGGGAGGGCGGCCACTCGAGGGCGCGCGTGCTGCACGCGGGCGGCGTGGCGACGGGCGCAGAGGTCGAGCGGGCCCTGGTCGCCGCGACGCTCTCCCGGGCCGCGGCGGTCCTCGAGCGGTGGTTCGCGCTGGAGCTCGTCGCAGAAGACGGCCGCTGTCGAGGGGTGGTCGCGCGCGCCCCCGACGGCTCCCTGGCGCAGGTCCGCGCCTCGCACGTGGTCATCGCCACGGGCGGGATCGGCCAGCTGTTCGCGGTCACGACGAACCCGGGGGAGGCGACCGGCGACGGCATCGCGATGGCGTTGCGCGCCGGGGTGCCGGTGGCCGACGTGGAGTTCGTCCAGTTCCACCCCACGGCCCTCCACCACCCGCTCATGCCCCGGCCGCTCCTCTCCGAGGCGTTGCGGGGCCACGGGGCACTGCTTCGTGACAGGGACGGCGAGCGGTTCTGCGACGAGCTCGCGCCGCGCGACGTGGTGAGCCGGGCGATGGCCACGAGGATGGCCGAGCAGGACGCCGACCATCTGTGGCTCGACGTGACCGGTCTCGAGCGCTTCGACGAGCGGTTCCCGACGATCTCGGCGTCGCTTGCCACGGTCGGCCTCGACCCGGCCAGGGACTGGCTCCCCGTCGCGCCTGCGGCCCACCACGTCTCTGGCGGGGTGGTCACCGACCTGTGGGGCGCGTCGGCGCTGGACGGGCTCTGGGCGGCGGGAGAGGCCGCCTGCACCGGCGTGCACGGCGCCAACCGCCTCGCCTCGAACTCGCTCCTGGAGGGCATGGTGTTCGGAGCCCGGGTCGCCGAGGCGATCGCCGGCGGGGGAGGGCCGACGCGGACCGGGGTGCTCGGCACCCTGGAGGACCTCGAGCTCGAGGGATCCCGGGCGGTGGCCGAGATCCCGGCCGGCACCCTCGAGCTGAGCGGGGGCGACGCGGTCCTGCGGGTGCAGGACGACGTGGTCGGCCCGCTCGACGTGACCAAGGCGCGTGATCGCCTCGCGACGGCGATGACGAACGGCGCCGGTGTGGTGCGCAGCGCCTCGTCGCTCGCCGGGGCGAGCGCGGTCGCCGACGCGGCCGCCGACGACGTCGTCGGCGCCGGCAGGGGCACGCCGGGGAGCGTCGCAGCCCTCGAGCTGCGGAACCTCGTGGACGTCGCGCGTGCGGTCCTCGGCGCGGCGAGAGGACGCGAGGAGAGCCGTGGCGCGCACACGCGAGCGGACTTCCCCGAGACGCTGGACCGGTGGCGCCGCCGTCAGGTGGTGCGCGACGTGCGCGCCCGCGCAGAGGCTCCTGGCACCGCCGGCGCCGTCCCTGCGACCGGGCAGGAGCGCACCGGGTCGGATCCCACAGGGCAGGATTGAGCGATGCTGCTCGCGATCGACGTCGGGAACACCGAGACGGTCATCGGCCTGTTCGCCAGGACCTCGGCCGAGCGCGAGGCCGCGGTCGCGGCACACGCCGGGCTGGCGATCGGCGCGGAGCACCAGCGAGGGCGCGACCTCACGCACCACTGGCGGCTCTCGACCGTCCCGTCACGCACGCCCGACGAGCACGCGGTGCTGCTGACTCAGATCCTCGGCCTGGAGGGTCTCGACATCGGCGCCACCGTCGACGGCCTGGCGGTCTGCTCGTCCGTGCCGGCGGTGACTGCGCAGCTTCGCAGGACCGCGGCTCGATGGTTCGGCGACGTGCCCTGCATCGTGCTCGGACCGGACACGACCGGCGGCATGCCGGTGCTCTACGACAGCCCGAGGGACGTGGGAGCCGACCGCGTCGCGAACGCGGTGGGCGCGCTCGACCTCTACGGGGGTCCCTGCGTCGTCGTCGACCTGGGGACGGCGACGACGTTCGACGCGATCTCGAGCGCCGGAGAGTACCTGGGGGGAGCGATCGCGCCGGGGATCGCCATCAGCATGGAGGCGCTCTTCGAGCATGCCGCGGCGCTCCGTCGCGTGGAGCTCGTCGCGCCCCGCTCGGTGATCGGGCGCTCGACCGCGGAGTCGATCCAGTCCGGCGTCCTCTACGGGTTCGCCGCCCAGGTCGACGGCATGTGCCGACGGTTCGTCGCTGAGCTGGGGGCCGCGACCGTGGTCGCCACGGGAGGGCTCTCGGAGCTCGTCGCGCCGTACGCGGAGAGGATCGAGCACGTCGAGCCCTGGCTCACCTTGCACGGCCTCCGGCTCATCTACGAGCGCAGCACGGGCGCGGCGGAGCGTCGCGCGTGACGACAATCCCGTACCGCTTCGAGCAGACCGCGTCGGCCGCGGAGGTCGTCGAGCGCTGGAGCGGCCTCGCCGCGGGTCAGGAGTCGGGCGACGAGGTGTCCGTGGCCGGGCGGGTGATGCTCTCGCGCCCCCAGGGAAAGCTCGCCTTCTCCCAGCTCCGAGATTCCTCGGGGGCGGTGCAGCTGTTCGCCGCGGACGGGGTGACCCGCGACTTCGACGCCTTCAGGAAGCTCCACCTCGGCGACTGGATCGGTGCGTCGGGCGAGGTGGTGCGGACTCGCCGTGGAGAGCTCTCGGTGAAGGTCTCGGACTGGGTGCTGCTCGCAGAGGCGCGTCGTGGCTTCGGCGACAAGTGGCGGGGCGTGACCGACGTGGAGACGCGTTTTCGCCAGCGCGAGGTCGACTTGTGGGCCAATCCCGCGAGCCGGGACGCGCTCCTGCTCCGCAGCCGGCTCGTGCGCCGCACCCGTGAGCGGCTGTGGGACCTCGGGTTCGTCGAGGTCGAGACGCCGATCCTCCACCCCATCCCCGGTGGGGCGCACGCACGTCCATTCGTCACCCACTTCCGGGCCCTCGACATGGACGTGTACCTGCGCATCGCCCCCGAGCTCTACCTGAAGCGGCTCGTGATCGGCGGCCTCGACAAGGTGTTCGAGATCGGCCGGCTCTTCCGCAACGAGGGCCTGTCGCCGCGCCACAACCCAGAGTTCACGTCGCTCGAGCTCTACCAGGCCTATGCGGACTACCGCGACATCATGGCGCTCGTCGAGGAGCTGGTCTCGGGTCTTGCGCTCGACGTGCTCGGCACGACCTCCATCACCTACCAGGGCCGCCCGCTGGACCTCGCGCCACCGTGGCGGAGGGCGACGATGGCCGAGCTCGTGAGCGAGGCGACCGGGCACGACGTGAGCGTGCACACGCCACGCGAGACACTCGAGAAGTGGGCGCGTGACGCCGACGTCGAGCTCGAGCCGGCGTGGGGGTCGGGGAAGCTGATGCTCGAGCTGTACGAGAAGACCACCGAAGGCCACTTGTGGGACCCGATCTTCGTGTACGACTACCCGAAGGACGTTTCCCCGCTCGCACGCGCACACCGCGAGGACCCCCTGCTCGCGGAGCGCTTCGAGGCGGTGGTGGCCGGACGCGAGCTTGCCAACGCGTTCAGCGAGCTCATCGATCCCGACGAGCAGCTCGCGCGCTTCGAAGAGCAGGCCGCGGCGCTCGAGGCCGGCGACGAGGAGGCGATGCGCGTCGACACCGACTACGTGCGGGCGCTCGAGCACGGCCTCCCCCCGACTGGAGGTCTCGGGATCGGCGTCGACCGGCTCGCGATGCTCTTCGCCGACGCCTCCCACATCAGGGAGGTCATCTCCTTCCCGATGATGCGGCCCGAGCGCCCCGAGGGCGTCACGGAGGCCGGCGGCGCCGCCGGGAGCGAGCCGTAGGGCGTCCGGTCCGCCCCAGACGTCGATTCGTGCCGTTCTCGAGCGGGGGTGCCGTTCTGGGACGTACCGTTCTCGAGCGGGGGTGCCGTTCTGCGACGTGCCGTTCTGCGGGCGCCAGCGCTCAGATGGGCAAGTCGTCGAGGAGGGAGCTGGCGAGGTGCTCGAGGCCCTCGGCGACATGGGGAGGGCCGATGCCCTGGGCCGCCGAGACGGCATGCGCGACGTGGCGACGCGCGACTGCCACGGTAGCCGCGACCGCGCCCGACTCACTGACGATCGAACGCGCTTTCTCGCGCTCGGGCTGGCCGAGGGGCTGGCCGAGCAGCGTGCGGAGCTCGGGTCCGGCGTCCGGGTCGCGCAACGCGATGAGCACCGGGAGCGTGTAGACGCCTTCGGCGAGGTCCTGGCCCGGAGGCTTGCCGAGCTCGCCGTCCTCGGCGACGACGTCGAGCACGTCGTCACGGAGCTGGAAGACCATCCCGAAGGCGCGCCCGAACTGGGTGAACGCGTCCACCTCGTCGCGTCGTGCTCCGCTGGTGAGCGCTCCGATCCGGCAGGACGTGGACATGAGGGCGGCGGTCTTGCCGGCGATGGCCGCGAAGTAGTCCTCCTCGCTGCGGTCCGTCTTGAAGCATGAGCGCACTTCGATGATCTGCCCTTGGCACAGCTGCCCGAGGGTCGTCGCGAGAAGCCCGGCGGCTTCGGTCCCGAGCGCCGCCGCGATCGCTGCGGAGCGCGAGAGGAGGTAGTCCCCGGCGACGATCGCCACGAGGTTGCCGTACCGGCTGTTCACGCTCTGGACGTTGCGCCGCACGGTGGCTTCGTCGATCACGTCGTCGTGGTAGAGGGAGGCCAGGTGGACGAGCTCGACGGCGACCCCCCCGAGCAGGTCGTCCTCGCTCGCGGCGCGCTCTCCGCGCGTGGCGGCGACCAGGGCGAGCGCGGGGCGGAGCCGCTTGCCGCCTGCTGCGATGAGGTGCGTCGTGACGTCGTCGAGGAAGCTCTCCCCGGTCACGACCGATCCTGCGAGCAGGGGCTCGAGGCGCTGCAAGTCCTCCTCGACCATGGGAAGGTCGAGGGCCTCGGTGGCATTCACGCCAAGCACGTTACGCGACTGGTGCAGCGACGCGACATTCTCCCGGTGCGAGCGCGGCGTGAGGCGAGGGGGGACGCGAGGGGGGACGCGAGGGGGGACGCGAGGGGGGACGCGAGGGGGGCCGTCGGTGGAGGACCGTGGGTTACGGTACGCGCGCGGCGGCCGGGAAGGACCCTCCGGGTACACTGCGAACCTAGGAACTAGCCAGTACGGAGGCGGTCACGTGTTCGAACGCTTCACCGACCGGGCACGGCGAGTGCTTGTGTTGGCGCAGGAAGAAGCACGCCTGCTCAATCACAGCTTCATCGGGACGGAGCATATCCTCTTGGGGTTGATCCACGAGGGTGAGGGCGTCGCGGCGAAGGCACTCGAGTCACTCGGGGTCTCCCTCACAGCGGTGCGGGAGAAGGTGGAGGAGACGATCGGCATGGCCGGCAGCGCTCCGAGCGGTTCGCCACCGTTCACCCCACGGGCGAAGAAGGTCCTCGAGCTCTCCTTGCGAGAGGCGCTCCAGCTCGGGCACAGCTACATCGGCACCGAGCACATGCTCCTCGGCCTCGTGCGCGAGGGCGAGGGCGTCGCCGCGCAGGTGCTCCAGAGCCTTGGTGTCGATCTGGGCCGTGTGCGCCAGCAGGTCATCCAGCTCATGTCCGGCTACCAGGGCAAGGAAGCCGTGGGCGCGGGCACGGGACCCCAGTCGAGCGACGCGCCCTCCGGATCGCCGGTGCTCGACCAGTTCGGCCGGAACCTCACGCAGCTGGCCCGCGACGGCAAGCTCGACCCGGTCATCGGCCGTGAGAAGGAGATCGAGCGGGTCATGCAGGTGCTGTCCCGCCGGACCAAGAACAACCCGGTGCTCATCGGCGAGCCCGGCGTCGGCAAGACCGCGATCGTCGAGGGTCTGGCCCAGCGGATCGTGGCCAACGAGGTGCCCGAGACCCTCGTCGGCAAGCAGCTCTACACGCTGGACCTCGGTGCGCTGGTCGCGGGGAGCCGTTACCGCGGCGACTTCGAGGAGCGCTTGAAGAAGGTCCTGAAGGAGATCCGCACGCGCGGCGACATCATCTTGTTCATCGACGAGCTGCACACGCTCGTGGGCGCGGGGGCGGCGGAGGGCGCGATCGACGCAGCGTCGATCCTGAAGCCGATGCTGGCGCGTGGTGAGCTCCAGACCGTCGGCGCGACGACGCTCGACGAGTACCGGAAGCACCTGGAGAAGGACGCGGCGCTCGAGCGGCGCTTCCAGCCGGTGAAGGTCGGCCAGCCGTCCGTGGCGCTCACCATCGACATCCTGAAGGGCCTGCGCGACCGCTACGAGTCGCACCACGCGGTCACGATCACGGACCAGGCGCTCGTTGCCGCGGCGAACCTCGCGGACCGCTACCTCGCGGACCGCTTCTTGCCGGACAAGGCGATCGACCTCATCGACGAGGCCGGCAGCCGCCTGCGCATCCGGCGCATGACGACCCCTCCGGGCTACAAGAAGCTCGAAGAGGAGATCAGCCGCCTGCGCCAGGACAAGGAAGCTGCGATCGGCCGGGGCGCCTTCGAGCAGGCGAAGAAGCTCGCCGAGCAGGAGACCGAGCGACTGTCGCGCAAGGAGACGATGGAGGCCGAGTGGCGCGCCGAGGGCGTGGACCTCTTCGACGTGGTCGACGAGGAGGTCATCGCAGAGGTGCTCGCGAACTGGACGGGGATCCCCGTCTACCGCCTCACCGAGGAGGAGACCGCGAAGCTGCTCCGCATGGAAGACGAGCTGCACAGGCGGGTGATCGGCCAGGAGGAGGCGCTCAAGGCGCTCGCCCGGGCGATCCGCAGGACGCGCGCGGGTCTGAAGGACCCGAAGCGCCCGAGCGGCTCGTTCATCTTCCTCGGCCCGACCGGCGTGGGGAAGACCGAGCTTGCCAAGACGCTCGCCGAGTTCCTCTTCGACGACGAGGACGCGCTCATCCAGCTCGACATGAGCGAGTACATGGAGAAGCACACGGTGTCGCGGCTGGTCGGATCTCCTCCGGGCTACGTCGGTTACGAAGAGGGCGGCCAGCTGACCGAGGCGGTGCGGCGCAAGCCGTTCTCCGTGGTGCTCTTCGACGAGGTCGAGAAGGCGCACCCTGACGTGTTCAACGCGCTGCTCCAGATCCTGGAGGACGGGCGTCTCACGGACGCGCAGGGCAGGTCCGTCGACTTCAAGAACACCGTGCTCATCATGACGTCGAACCTCGGGACGGCGGACCTGCGCAAGGCGTCCGTCGGCTTCCAGAAGACCTCGGAGGCAGTGACCTACGAGAAGATGAAGGCCAAGGTCCACGACGCCTTGAAGGCGCACTTCCGTCCTGAGTTCCTGAACCGGATCGACGAGATCATCGTCTTCCACGAGCTCACGAAGGAAGAGGTCATGGAGATCGTCGACCTGATGGTGAACCGTACGAGGGAGCAGCTGTCGGGCCAGGGGCTCGGTCTCGAGCTCACCGCGACGGCACGGGCCTTCCTCGCCGAGAAGGGTTACGACCCCCAGCTCGGGGCGCGGCCGCTGCGTCGCGCGATCCAGCAGCTCGTCGAGGACCCGCTCTCCGAGCGGATCTTGTGGAAGGACTTCCGTGTCGGCGAGACGATCGTCGTGGACGTCGAGACGGAGCCGGGCGACGGGCAGGACGGCCCGCACCTCGTCTTCCGGGCAGTCGAGGGTGTCGAGCCCCCGCCGATGGAGTTGGCGGGGAGCGGCCCTTCCGACTGAGCCCGACCGAGCCCGACTGAGCCGACTGAGCCGATGCCGGTGAACCCGCAGGTGGCCGAGGACTCGCTCGGCGGCCGGCGGGCCGGGGCCCGCTGGAACGACGCTGTGGTCGCGGACGACGGCGACGCGCTGTTGGAGGCGCTCGCGCTGGTCGCGCCAGGGACGCGGCTGCGCCAGGGCCTCGACCGCGTCCTCCAGGCAAAGCGCGGCGCGATCATCGTGTTCGGCGACGATCCCGCCGTCCTGGCCATCTGCACGGGCGGCTTCGTCCTCGACACGGCGTTCACCCCCGAGCGCCTGTCCGAGCTCGCGAAGATGGACGGAGCGATCATCCTCACCGCGGATGCGTCGCGCATCGCGAGGGCGAACGTCCACCTGACCCCGCGGGCATCGATCCCGACGAGTGAGACGGGCACGAGGCACAGGACGGCTGAACGCGTCGCGCGTTCCTTGGACGTCCCTGTCGTGACGGTGTCGGAGTCCATGTCGACGATCACCGTCTACCGTGGCGCCGCCCGCCACATGCTGCAGCAGCCGGGGCGCTTGATCGACCGGGCCGCCCAGGCGATCTCCGCGGTCGAACGGTTCAAGTCGCGCTTCGACGTTGCGCTCGCGCTGCTCTCGACGCTCGAGGTCGAGGATTCCGTGTCGGTCAACGACGTGGTCGCCGTCCTCCAGCCCGGCGAGATGGTGGTGCGCTTCACCGAGGAGGTCGAGGGCTACCTCGTCGAGCTGGGTGAGGACGGCAGGCTCATCCGGCTGCAGATCGAAGAGCTCGGCGCGGGCGTCGAAGAGACGCTGCGCCTCGTCGTGCTGGACTACGTCGTGACCGACGACGTCGCCGGGGTCGGTGCAGGAGAGGGGCGAGAGGGGGGCCGAGCCGGCTGGTCCTCGCCCAACGGTGAGAGCCCGACCCGGGATGCAGGGCGCGATCCGCGTGCCTCGGCGCTCAAGGCGCGTGCCGACCAGGCGCTCGCCGCGCTGCACGACCTGAGCCACGACGAGCTCATGGGGAGGACTGCCGTCGCCGCCGTGCTCGGCTTCGACCCGGCCCCCGGCGTGCTCGACCTCCCGGCCGAAGCCCGCGGGTATCGGCTTCTCCATCGGTTGCCGCGGGTCTCCGAGGCGGTCATCGAGCGGATCGTCGAGCGGTTCGCCACCCTTCCGAGGCTCATGGAGGCCTCCCTCGCCGATCTGGAAAAGGTTGGCGGCGTGGGGGAGGCCAAGGCCCGATCGGTGAAGGACGGACTGTCGAGGATGGTCGAGGCGAGCATCCTCGAGCGCTACGAGTGATCCGAGGGCCCTGGCGATCCGGTACAATGCAAGGCCGCCGGTCCCCGTCGGGCCGGCAGCGTGGAGCTGCCGACGCCCCCTCGTGATGCGCGGTTCCCCCGTTGGAGATGTGCAGCAAGGAGTCCGGTGTTCGACGTCGGTGACAAGGTCGTCTATCCCCACCACGGTGCAGCGGTCGTGGAGAAGAGGGAGACCAAGGTGGCCTTTGGCCAGAAGCGCGAGTACCTGGTGCTCCGGCTTGCCTATGGCGATCTCACCTTGATGGTCCCCGCGGACAACACCGAAGGTGTCGGTCTGCGCGAAGTCATCAACGACGAAGAGGTCGAGGAGGTGTTCGCCGTCCTTCGAAAGAAAGAGGCGCGGATGCCCACCAACTGGTCCCGCCGGTACAAGAACCACTCCGAGAAGCTCCGGTCCGGTGACATCTACCAGGTCGCCGAGGTCGTCCGGAACCTCTCGATCCGCGACAAGGACAAGGGGCTCTCTGCGGGCGAGAAGCGCATGCTCGGCCGCGCCCGACAGATCCTCGTGTCCGAGCTCACCTTCGCGCTCGGCGTCGACGAGGAGGCCGCCGAGCAGCGACTGAACGAGGTCCTGCCGTAAGCACCTCGGAGGGCCCTGGGGCTCGGACCGTGTGGGCGGTCATCGTGGCGGGGGGCAGCGGATCTCGCTTCGGTCGGCCGAAGCAGTTCGAGTCCCTTGCGGGTCGCCCCGTGGTCGAGTGGTCGGTCACGGCTGCGCGAAAGGCGACCGACGGGGTCGTCCTCGTGGTTCCCGCGGGCGAAGAAGATCGGGCGCTCTCCCTCGGTGCGGACGTCGTCGTCACCGGCGGCGAGACGCGCTCGGCTTCGGTGCGCCGCGGGCTCGAGCACGTTCCCGATCAGGTCGACGTCGTGGTGGTGCACGACGCGGCCCGCCCGCTGGCCTCGCCCGCCCTGTTCGCCGCCGTGGTCGCCCCGCTGCTCGGAGCAGAGAGCGAAGAAGATGCCGACGGCGTCGACGGGGTCGTCTGCGGCATCGCCATCGCGGACACCTTGAAGCGTGTTGGCGGCAACGGGTCGACGGTGACGGAGACCGTGGACCGCACCTCGCTCGTCGCCGTGCAGACGCCCCAGGCGTTTCGTGCCGCAGTGCTCCGCCGGGCGCACGCTGCAGGAGGCGATGCGACCGATGACGCGGCCCTCGTCGAGGCGATCGGGGGCAAGGTGTGCGTCGTCCCCGGCGAGGCGCACAACGTCAAGCTGACCGTGCCGTCGGATCTCGCGCTCTTGGAGCACCTCGCCGGCGGTGGGGAGTGGTGACGCTGCGTGTCGGGCAGGGCTTCGACGTCCATCCGTTCTCCGAGGACCCCTCACGTCGGCTGGTGCTGGGCGGGGTCGTGGTGGACGGCTCGCGCGGGCTCTCGGGCCACAGCGACGCGGACGTCCTCGCCCACGCGCTGAGCGACGCGCTGCTCGGCGCTGCAGGGCTGGGAGACATCGGGCGGCACTTCCCCGACACGGACCCTCGCTATGCCGGGGCGGACAGTGTTCAGCTGCTCTCGCGTGTCGTCGGGCTCGTCGCAGACGCGAGGCTCCGGGCGGCGAACGCCGACTGCACGCTCCTGGCTGAGCGGCCGAAGCTGAGCCCGCTGCTACCGGCGATGGCCGAGCGTCTGTCCGGCGTCCTCGGTGCGCCGGTGTCGGTCAAGGCGAGCCGGGGCGAGGGACTGGGTGCGATCGGGCGAGCCGAGGGGATCGCATGTCTCGCCGTCGTCCTGCTGGACGCCTCGTGACGCCGGCAGGGCGCGGAGCGAGCCACGGGCGCCCTCGGCGCGATGCGCGCCGAGGGGCCGCGGGAGGCCGCTATGGCGCGTCCGACGGGCGTTCCCGCGCCTCGGACCGCCGCTCCGGCGTGCCCGATGGGCACCCGCACGCACGTCCCGCGGCTCGCGACGGGCTCGGGGGCGACCAGGTGGAGGGGCGTCGTGCGGTGCGCGAGCTGCTTGCCGCCGGCCGGCGTCCGATTCGGACGCTGTGGCTCGCCGAAGGGCTCGACCCGTCCCCCCAGCTCGACGAGATCGAGCAGCTCGCCGCGCGCCGGCGGGTGCGCGTCGAGATGGTCTCACGGGCACGGCTCGAGGCCGCGGCACGGACCGAGGCACCCCAGGGCGTGCTCGCCCGTGCACGCCCGATCGAGCCGGTGGACCTGGACGACCTCGCTGCGCCGGCGCGCGGGCCGGCATTCATCGTGGTGGTCGCAGGCGTCACGGATCCTCGGAACCTCGGGGCGCTCTTGCGGAGCGCGGAGTGCGCAGGGGTCACCGGGGTGGTCCTGCCTCGCCATCGCGCGGTGCATCTGTCGCCCACGGTCGCCAAGGTCGCCGCCGGGGCGATCGAGCACCTCGACTTCGCGCTCGTGGGCGGCATCCCCAACGCGCTCGAGCACCTGTCGTCGCTCGGGATCTGGGCGTTGGGGCTCGCGTCCGAGTCGCCGCGCTCGATCTACGACATCGCGATCGGTGACGGGCCGATGGCCGTGGTGGTCGGCGGCGAGGAGCGGGGCCTCGCGCCCCTGGTTCGCAGGCGCTGCGACGAGGTTGTCGCGATCCCCCAGCACGGCTCGCTCGCGTCGCTCAACGTCGGCGTGGCTGCGGCCGTGGCGTGCTTCGAGGTCGCACGCCGCCGATCGAGCTGAGGTGCGCTTGCGGCCGGGCCACGTCGTTGGCAGGCTGGTCCTGTGACCACGGCGCGGGGGGCGCAGCCGCAGCCGCCCCGAGACGGCAGGCCAGACGGTCCCCCCGCGTGGTCCCTGGGCAAGGCGATCGGGGTGCTCGTGGTCGCGATCGCCCTCGGCGCTTCTCTCATCGCCCTCGGCGCAGGGCGCCACGCACCGGCGTCGGCGGCGAACCGCGCCGTCACCTCCACCAGCACGACGACGAGCCCGACGTCCTCGAGCCCGACGTCCTCGAGCCCGACGACGAGCCCCACGACGAGCCCGACGTCCTCGAGCCCTCCGTCGGCGAAGAGCTCGACACCGTCAGGTGCGTCTTCGGGGGTACGTCCGAGCGGGACAGTGAAGGTGCTCGTGGCGAACGCCAGCCAGACGAACGGCGTGGCCGCGTACTACTCGGGCAAGCTCGCGGCCGCCGGGTGGGGAACGCTCACCCCGACCACGGCCACCACAGCGGAGTCCACGTCCGCGATCTACTACGCGTCAGGCCAGCACGGTGCCGCGCTCGCCATCGCCGCCGCGCTCGGCGTCCCCTCGTCGGCGGTGCAGCCCGTCGCCTCGAGCGTCGTGCCCGTCGTCGGTGACACACAGGCCGCCGTCGTGGTCGTGGCCGGCAACGACCTGGCGGCCAAGGTCCCCCCCGCCGCAGCGGGCTGAGGGGGCGGCACGAACGAGTGGGTCGCGCCGATCCCCCGCCCCCGCGCTCGTCCCCGCCCCCGTCCCTGGACCGGCCCCCGCCGCTCGTGCCGCCGTTCTCCCCCTCCAGGCTTCCCCCGCCGCTCGTGCCGCTGCGCGAGCGTGCCGGGCAGGCGGCCCTGTTCCTCGATTACGACGGCACGCTCGCGCCGATCGTCGACGATCCCGCAGGGGCGCGGCCTGTCCCGGGCGTGCCGGAGCTGCTCGCTCGGCTCGGCGCACGGCTCGGCGTCGTCGCGGTGGTGTCCGGGCGGCCGCTCGCGTACCTCCAAGCAGCGCTCGGCCGGCCTGCGGGAGTGCGTATGGCCGGTCTCTACGGGATGGAGGAGATCGGGCCCGACGGGCAGCTCCGGAGCGACCCCGACGCCGAGGGCTGGCGCGGCGCCGTCCAAGGGGTGACCGACGTGCTGCGACGAGCCGCGCCACCCGGCGTCGAGGTGGAGCCCAAGGGGCTGGCAGTGACCGTGCACTGGCGGCGTGCGCCGGCGCAGGAGGGGTGGGTGCGTGAGGCGGTCACCTCCGAGGCGGCGCGCACGGGGCTCCACGCGCAGCTGGGGCGTATGTCGGTGGAGCTGCGCCCGCCGGTGGCCGCCGACAAGGGGACCGTGGTCGCCCGTCTCGGCGCGTGCCACGCGGTCGTGGGGTGCTTCGGCGACGACCTGGGTGACGTCCCGGCCTTCGAGGCGGTCGCCGCCCTCGGGCGTGCCGGTGCGACGACCGTCACGGTCGTCGTCGCGGACGCCGAGAGCCCGCCGCAGCTGGTGACGATGGCCGACGTCTCGGTGGCCGGCCCCGAAGCTGCCGTCGCGCTGCTCGAGGCGATCGCAGAAGACTGATTCGGTCGGTCGGTATCATCGGCTGATGCAGCCTCCGCGAGTCGACGTGCTGGTCGTCGTGGAGCCGTGCCCGGTCCCCCCGGTGCTCGCTGCCCGTGCTCGGCGGGTGGTGCACGTCCCGGCCGTGCAGACCTCGGCGTCGCTGGTCGGGGAGCTGCGTGGCATCATCCCGGGCCTGGTGGGCGTCGTCGGGGACGTGAGCGCGGCGAGCTCGACGCTGGCCCTGCGGATCGCCGAGGAGGTGCATCGCGCAGGCTTTCCGACCGTGCTGTTCAGCGACGAACCGGTCGAGGTGCCCGCAGGCGTGGACGTCCACCCGATCCGCGACCCCAGGCCGGCGATGGACGCGGCGTACAGCGTGGTCGACCTCGTGGGGAGGACGCCGCTCGTCCGGCTCGACCGCATCGGCCGCGACCTTCCCTGTCACTTGCTCGCCAAGCTCGAGCAGCTGAACCCGGGCGGCAGCGTGAAGGACCGTCCTGCCCGGGCGATGCTCGACGCCGCAGAGGCCGAAGGGCGCATCGCCAGCGGGGGAACGATCGTCGAGCCCACGTCGGGCAACACCGGCGTCGGGCTCGCCATGCTCGCGGCGGTGCGCGGGTACCGGTGCATCTTCACCGTCCCCGACAAGGTCGCCGAGGAGAAGCGCCAGCTCCTGCGCGCGTACGGGGCGGAGGTCGTCGTGTGCCCGACGACGGTGCCACCCGAGCACCCCGAGTCGTACTACTCGGTGGCGGACCGGCTGACCGAGGAGATCCCTGGCGCCTTCCAGCCGAACCAGTACAAGAACCCGGCGAACCCGCGTGCCCACGAGGAGACCACCGGGCCCGAGATCTGGCGGCAGACGGCCGGGCGGATCACCCATTTCGTCGCCGGCGTGGGCACGGGCGGCACGATCACCGGCGTCGGCCGCTTTCTCAAGGCGCAGAACCCGGCGGTGCAGATCGTGGGCGCCGACCCGGAAGGCTCGATCTACTCTGGCGGTGGGGGAAGGCCCTACCTCGTGGAGGGGATCGGCGAGGACTTCTGGCCACCCACGTACGACCCGAGCGTGGTCGACCGGGTGGTGCCCGTCTCGGACCGCGACTCCTTCCTCACCGCGCGAAGGGTCACGCTCGAAGAGGGCATCTTCGTCGGCGGCTCTACGGGCACCGCCGTGTGGGCGGCGCTCGAGGTGGGCAGGTCGCTCGGCCCTGACGACGTGGTCGTCGTGCTCGTGCCCGACTCGGGGCGGGGGTACCTCACGAAGCTCTACGACGACTCCTGGATGGCAGACCACGGCTTCGTGCGTGCACACGGCGCGACCGCCGAGACGGTGCTCGGCGCCAAGGAGGCGGTGCGGGACGGCCGGATCCCTCCGCTCGTGCACGTCCATCCCGACGAGACGGTGCGCACGGCGATCACCATTCTCGACGAGTACGGCGTCTCCCAGGTGCCGGTGGTCAAGGCCGAGCCGCCGCTCGCCCTGGCCGAGGTCGTCGGCTCGCTGTCCGACCGGCTACTGCTCGAGCGCACGCTCGGCCACCCCGAGGCGTTCGACCAGCCGGTCGGCTCGGTCATGGAGCCCCCGCTCGTGACCGTCGGGCTCGGAGAGACCGCAGAGTACGTGGCCGAGCGCCTCCAGGCCTCTCCGGCGGTGCTGGTGCTCGATGGTGGCCATCCGGTGGGGATCCTGACTCGTTCAGACCTGCTCTCGTACTTCGAGCGGAGCTGACGCAGTGGCCGGCTTCGAGACGCTAGCGATCCATTCCGGACAGCCCTCCGACCCCGTCACCGGCGCGGTGGTGCCGCCGCTGCACCTCGCCACGACCTTCGCTCAGTCGGCGGTCGGGGTGCACCGCGGCTTCGAGTACAGCCGGACGGGCAACCCGACGCGTGCTGCACTCGAGACCTGCATTGCCTCGCTCGAAGGCGCCGCGTTCGGCCGCGCCTTCGCGAGCGGCCTCGCCGCGGAGGACGCGGTGCTCCGCACCCTCGATCCCGGGGACCATCTCGTGGTCGGTGACAACCTGTACGGCGGGACGCACCGCCTCCTCGCCCAGGTGCACACGCAGCTCCGCTTCTCGCCGGTAGCTCTCGATGACCTCTCCGCGGCGGAGAGGGCGTGGCGACCCGAGACGCGTCTCGTGTGGGTGGAGACGCCGTCGAACCCATACCTGAGGGTTGCCGACCTCGCCGCGCTTGCCGATCTCGCGCACGCCCGCGGCGCGAGGCTCGTCGTCGACAACACCTTCGCGACGCCCTACCTCCAGTCGCCGCTCGCGCTCGGTGCGGACCTGGTCGTGCACTCGACCACGAAGTACCTCGGAGGCCACAGCGACGTCGTCGGCGGCTTCGTCGCGACGAACGCCCCCGAGATCGCGGCCGACGTCGCCCGGCTCCAGAATTCGGTCGGGGCCGTGCCGAGCCCGTTCGACTGCTTCCTGGTCCTACGCGGGGTGAAGACCCTCGCCGTGCGCATGGAGCGGCACTGCGCGAACGCCGGCCGTGTCGCGGCCATGCTCGCGGACCACGACGCCGTCGACACCGTCTACTACCCCGGGCTCCCGGCGCACCCGGGGCACGCCATCGCCGCGCGTCAGATGCGTGGCTTCGGCGGGATGGTCTCGTTCACCCTGCACGGCGGGGAGCCGGCCGCGCTCGAGGTGGCGGCGTCGACCCAGCTGTTCACGCTCGCCGAGTCGCTCGGCGCGGTGGAGTCGCTGATCGAGCATCCGAGCCGCATGACGCATGCGTCGGTCGCAGGGTCGCCATTCGCGGTCGACCCGGCGCTCCTTCGCCTGTCGGTGGGCATCGAGGACGGCGACGACCTGCTCGAGGATCTCGACCGGGCGCTGTCGACCATCGGCTGACCCGCGGCAGCGCACGCCCGGCGGCCAACCAACGCCCGGCGGC
>JAJZVL010000033.1:18875-29814 GCA_021845725.1 Actinomycetes bacterium
CCAACCAACGCCCGGCGGCTCAGCCCTTCCTGAGGCCGGTGGCCACCTCGAGCTGGCGGTCCAGCCAGTCCGCCGCGGTATGGCCGACGACGATCTCCCGGAGCGCCTCGGCGCGGGCAGCGCGGTCCGAAGGGTCCATGGAGAGCGCGGCGTCGAGGGCGGCGGCCGTCTCCGAGATGTCGAAGGGATTGACGCCGAGGGCGGCGGGATGGAGCTCCTCCCAGGCGCCCGCCTCCCTCGAGAGGACGAGCACCCCTCCGGCGCGGTTGAGCAGCGGCCCTTCCTTGGCCACCAGGTTCATGCCGTCGCGCACGGGGTTCACGAGCAGGACGTCGTAGGCGGTGAGCGCCGCGATCGAGCGGGCGCGGTCGTCGGCGACGGCGAGGACGACCGGGACCCAGTCCCCGCCGCCCCATCGCTCGTTGAGGCGCTGGGCGGCGTGCTCCACCTCGGCGCGGTACGCGAGGTAGTCCGCGAGGGTCTCGCGGGAAGGGTAGGCGAGGGCGAGCATGGTCACCCGGCCGCGCCAGTGCGGGCGAGTCTCGAGCAGCTCGTCGAACGCCCACAACCCCCGCACGATGTTCTTCGACAGCTCCACGCGGTCCACGCGCACGACGAGGCGCCGCCCGCCGGCGAGCTCCTCGATCCGCCTCCGCGCGTCGGCGACGGCCCCGGAGGCGGCTTCTTCGTGGAGCGCCTCGGGATGCGGGCCGAGCGGCGCGACGTAGGTGATGGGCGCGTCCGCGCCGGCCCGCCCGGCGAGCGCGGGGTCTGCGAACGCCCCCCGGAAGCTCGCCTCCCACCTCGCCGTGTGGAAGCCGCACGCGCCGAAGCCGGCCAAGCCCCCGAGGAGCGCGCCCGCGGCGTCGGAGGGGAGCACCCGGAGGATGCCGGGGTCGGCGAACGGCGTGTGCGAGAAGTGCGTCGTGGCGAGATCGGGGCGCAGCTGCGCGAGGGCACCGCCGACGAGCGAGAGGTGGTAGTCCTGCACGAGGACGCGCGCGCCCTCGGGGGCGTGCTCGGCGACCACCTCGGCGAAGGCGCGGTTCACGTCCCTGTACGCGTCCCAGGCCTCGAGCCAGCGCTTGTCGAAGCGCGGCCGGCGGGGCAGGTCCCACAGGTGGTGGTGGCAGAACCACAACGTCGCGTTCGACACGACGTTGTAGGCCATCTCGTAGGCCGCGAGGTCGGGCTCGACCGTGACGATACGGAGCCCCTCGTCCATCATGAGACCTAGGGCGGCCGCGCGTCGGTCCGCCTCATGCATCGCGGCGGCCACCCACGTCGCGCCGGTCCCTCGCAAGAGCGGGTGCAGCGTCGCCGCGAGCCCTCCGCCGGTGCCCGCCCGGACCGGCTCCCCGTCCTCGCCGATCCGGAACGACAGCGGGCCGCGGTTCGAGACGACGACGACGTCCTCCATGAGCATCGACGCTACCGGCGATACCGGCCCTGCCGAGGGGCTTCGGGTCCCGCATCCCATGCGTGTGCCCGGTCGAGCGCCGCACGGAGCACCTCGACGGCCTGGGGGCGCAGCTCGACGAGCGATCGGTTTCGGTGGGTGCGGCTGCCGAGGTCGACCTGGGCGACCGCCTCCGCGCCGAACCGGGTGACGACGTCGAGGAGCAGGCCGATCTCGACCCCGTAGCCCGGAGCGAGCCCAACCTTCTCGAGCACCCATCGAGGAGCGGCGGTCTCGCCGGCGAGTGGCTGCAGGACGGCGTGCAGTCCGGGATGCTCGGGGAAGAGCACCTCCAAGAGAGGCTTCGCCATCAGCTCGGTCACCCTGCCCCCCCCGGTCGGGGAGCCGCCGATCGGTCGCTCGTAGTAGCCCTTCACCAGCGCGATGTCGCCCTGGCCGGCAAGGATCGGGCCGAGCAGGCGGGTGACGAACGCACCGGTCGTGTTCTCGACGTCGGCGTCGAGGAAGACGAGCACCTCACCGGCCGCAGCGTCCAGAGCCGCCCGCATGGCGCCGCCCTTGCCCACACGGTGCGAGAGACGGACGACGCGCCCTCCCGCCCCGGCTGCCGCGGCCGCCGTCCCGTCGGTCGAGCCGTCGTCGACGACGAGCACCTCGTCGACGAGCCCCGAGCCGCCGAGCTCCTCGAGGTGTGGGGTGCGGACCGCCTCGACGACCCGGGCCACCGTTGCGGCTTCGTTGTGGGCGGGGATGCACACGGACACGGTTCGCCCGCCCTTGGCCGCCACGACGACGTCGAGGGGGAAGGCGTCGTGGGGGAACGTGCGCACGATGTCCACGCCACGATCATCGTCCATCGCCGGGCCGCCCGCGCCAGTCGGGCCCGGTCGGCACGCCGGGTCGGCACCCCCGGGTCGGCACGCCGGGTCGGCACGCCGGGTCGGCACCCCCGGGTCGGCACCCCCGGGTCGGCACCCCCGGTCGCAGGCCGACTTGCACGCACCCCCGGTCGCAGGCGATCATGGAGGCGATCATCAAGAGCGGCTGAGGGACGGGCCCTGCGATGCCGCGGCAACCAGTGCACAGCACCGAACAGTGTGTGCACCAGGTGCCAATGCCCGACCGATGAGGAGGCGCCATGAGCTATGCGAACGCACTGTCGTGCCGTGAATGCGGTCGTAGGTTCCCCCTCGAGGCCCTGCACGTCTGCGACTTCTGCTTCGGGCCGCTCGAGGTCGTCTACGACTACGAGGCGATCGCCGCCGCGCAGTCGAGGGAGACGATCACCTCGGGTCCCCCGACCATCTGGCGCTACAGGGCGCTCCTTCCCTCCGACGACGCCGCGCCTGTCGAGCTGGGAGCCGGCCTCACCCCGCTCGTGCGCGCGGACCGTCTGGCCGCCGAGCTCGGGCTCGGGGAGCTGTGGCTGAAGGACGACACGAGGAACCCCACCGGCTCCTTCAAGGACCGAGTGGTCTCCGTCGCCCTCACCAAGGCGCGGGAGCTCGGCTTCAAGGTGGCGGCGTGCGCGTCGACCGGCAACCTCGCCGCCTCCCTCGCGGCGCACGCGGCGCGCGCGGGCATGGCGTCGGTCGTGCTGGTGCCCGAGGACCTCGAGCAGGCGAAGATCGCCATGGCCGCCGTCTACGGCGGCACCGTGGTCGCCGTCGACGGCAACTACGACGACGTGAACCGCCTGTGCGCCGAGCTCGCGGGGGAGCACGAGTCCTGGGCCTTCGTGAACGTGAACCTGCGCGCCTACTACGCCGAGGGCTCCAAGACCCTCGCGTTCGAGATCGCCGAGCAGCTCGGCTGGCGAGCGCCCGACCACGTGGTCGTCCCGGTCGCCTCGGGGAGCCAGCTCACGAAGGTGGCGAAGGGATTTGCCGAGCTGAGCACGGTCGGGCTCCTTGCCGAGGACGAGGGGACGGCGGTGAGGGTCTCGGGCGCCCAGGCCGCCGGGTGCTCGCCGGTGGCCACGGCCTTCGCCAAGGGCTCCGACGACGTCCTGCCGGTCCGGCCGTCCACGATCGCCCGGTCGCTCGCCATCGGGAACCCGGCCGACGGCTACTACGCGCTCCAGGCGGTGCGGCGCTCCGGCGGCGCGGTCGGGTCGGTGACCGACGACGAGATCCTGGAGGCCATCGGGCTCCTTGCTCGGACCGAGGGCATCTTCGCCGAAACGGCGGGCGGCGTCACGATCGCCACGCTGGCCAAGCTCGCAGCGTCCGGTGTGGTGCGTCGTGACGAGCGTGTGGTGGCGATCGTGTCGGGCCACGGGTTGAAGACGGTGGAGGCGCTGGGGGACACCGCGGTGCCGTCGGTGACCGTGGCGCCGTCGCTCGAAGCGTTCGAAGAGACCGTCGGCGACGACGGCAAGGTTGCGGAGGTGCTTGCGTGCCGGTGATCGTGCGTGTCCCGACTCAGCTCCGGTCGCTCACGGGTGGCAAGGGCGAGGTGGCCGTCGAGGCGACCACCGCCGGCGAGGCGCTCGAGGCCCTCGACGCGCTCCACCCGGGCTTCGCGGAGCGGCTCTACGACGAACAGGGCACCTTGCGGCGCTTCGTCAACGTCTTCGTCGCCGACGAGGACGTGCGATTCGCCAAGGGCCTCGACACCCCCGTCGCCGAAGGGGAGACGGTGTCGATCGTGCCAGCGGTCGCAGGGGGAAGCTAGTCGCACGGGCGCCTGGTCGCCTGGGCGCCCGCGATCCGATGGTCGCCTGGGCGCCTGCGATCCGATGGTCGCCTGGGCGCCCGCGATCCGATGGTCGCCTGGGCGCCTGCGATCCGAGCCCTCGGAGAAGCAGGCTGCCCCCCCGCCCCCCTTCTCGCCTGGGCCCCTCGCCTGGCGGCGCGGCGCGCCCCCGACGGAGCCGGGGCGGACACCCGCAACCGGTTGACGACTCCGCTCGGGCGTGCTTTGCTGTTGGCACTCGACGTACGAGAGTGCCAACAGCTCTGGTAGAGTCTCTGGCTGAACGAACCAGACCACATCCATTACATCTACGGAGGACAGACCACATGCCCAAGCTGATCGCCTTCGACGAAGACGCCCGGCGGAAGCTCGAGACCGGCATGAACAAGCTGGCCGACGCCGTACGGGTGACCCTGGGGCCCAAGGGTCGCAACGTCGTGCTCGACAAGAAGTGGGGCGCACCCACGATCACCAACGACGGGGTATCGATCGCCAAGGACATCGAGCTCGAGGACCCCTACGAGAGGATCGGGGCTGAGCTCGTCAAGGAGGTGGCAAAGAAGACCGACGATGTGGCAGGCGACGGGACCACGACCGCGACGGTGCTTGCGTGGGCGATGGTCCGCGAGGGACTGCGCAACGTCGCAGCCGGCGCCAACCCGATGTCGTTGAAGAGGGGCATCGAGGCCGGCGTCGAAGAGGCGGTGAGCGCGATTCGCGGGATCGCCCGAGAGACCGAGTCCAAGAGCCAGATCTCCCAGGTTGCAGCGATCTCGGCTGCAGACGCCGAGATCGGCGAGATGATCGCCGAGGCCATCGACAAGGTGGGCAAGGACGGCGTCATCACGGTCGAGGAGTCCCAGACCTTCGGGATGGAGATGGACCTCGTCGAGGGCATGCGCTTCGACAAGGGCTACATCTCTCCGTACTTCGTGACCGATCCCGAGCGGATGGAGGCTGTTCTCGAGGACCCCTACATCTTGCTTGTCGGCTCGAAGATCTCCGCGGTGCGCGACCTGCTCCCCGTGCTCGAGAAGGTGATGCAGAGCGGCAAGCCGCTGGCGATCATCGCCGAGGACGTTGAGGGTGAGGCCCTCGCGACCCTCGTCGTGAACAAGATCCGCGGCACCTTCAAGAGCGCCGCTGTCAAGGCGCCGGGCTTCGGGGAGCGCCGGAAGGCGATGCTCCAGGACATGGCGATCCTCACCGGCGGCCAGGTGGTCACCGAGGAGGTGGGCCTGAAGCTGGAGAACGTCGGCCTCGACCTGCTCGGCCGTGCGCGCAAGGTCGTCGTCACCAAGGACGAGACCACCATCGTGGAGGGTGCAGGATCGGAGTCCGACATCAAGGGCCGGATCAACCAGATCAAGGCCGAGATCGAGAACACCGACTCGGACTACGACCGTGAGAAGCTCCAGGAGCGTCTGGCCAAGCTGTCGGGTGGAGTGGCCGTGATCAAGGTCGGTGCAGCGACCGAGGTCGAGCTGAAGGAGAAGAAGCACCGCATCGAGGACGCGGTCTCCACGACCAAGGCGGCGATCGAAGAGGGTGTCGTGCCCGGCGGCGGTGTGGCCCTCCTGCGTGCCCAGGCCCTGGTTGCCCAGCGCGCTGAGAAGCTCGAAGGCGACGAGGCCACTGGTGCCCGCATCGTTGCCCGCGCAGTCGAGGAGCCGCTGAAGCAGATCGCGGTCAACGCCGGCCTCGAGGGTGGTGTTGTCGTCGAGAAGGTGCGCAACCTGAGCGGCCCGGAGGGGCTCAACGCTGCCACCGGCGAGTACGGTGACCTGTTCGCTGCGGGCGTCATCGACGCGGCGAAGGTGACCCGGTCCGCGCTGCAGAACGCCGCCTCCATCGCGGCACTGTTCCTCACGACCGAGGCCGTGATCGTCGACAAGCCCGAGGAGAAGGCCGCGTCTGCGCCTGGCGCCGGCATGGAGGACTTCTAGCCTCTCCTCCTCTCCATGCGCCCGGGCCCGCCGGGTTCGACAACACCCATGTCCACGAGGGTGCCTTTCGGGGTGCCCTCGTGGCGCGTTGGGCGGCGCTCCTACACTGGAACGGATGCCCGAGATGTCTGAGATGTCTGAGACGGCCGACGCGACCGAGGTGCCCGACGCGACCGAGGTGCCCGACGCGGCCGAGGTGCCCGACGCGGCCGAGGCGCAGGAGATGGTCGAGGTGCCGCCGTCCCTCGCACCGACGACCGGTCTCGGCGTGCTGCACCTCTTCTGCCGGGCATCCGGCGGGGTCGACGTCCGGGCGGTCCTGGAGGCGGAGACCGCAGCGCGCAAAGAGGGGGCTCAGGTCGTTGCTGCGTCGATCCTCGGTCACAAGGCCGACGTCGCTCTGATGGTGCTCGGCCCGGACCTGTGGCAGCTGCGGCGGTTCCAGTCCGGCGTCGCCCGTGCGGGGCTCGAGCCCGTTTCGTCCTACGTCTCCCTCACCGAGGTGTCGGAGTACGCGGCGGGACTGCCCGACGAGCTGAAGCAGTCGCGTCTGTACCCGCAGCTCCCCCCCGATGGGAAGCCGGCGTTCTGCTTCTATCCAATGTCGAAGCGCCGGGGGGGCGCTCCCGAGGCTCACAACTGGTACGTGCTCGACTACGAGGACCGTCTCGAGCTGATGGTGAGGCACGGCCGCATCGGGCGACAATTCCACGGTCGCGTGCTCCAGCTGGTGACGGGATCGGTCGGCCTCGACGACTTCGAGTGGGGGGTCACGCTCTTCGCCGTGCACCCCGACGACCTGAAGGAGTGCGTGTACCAGATGCGCTTCGATCGGGCCTCGGCTCTCTACGCCGACTTCGGGCCCTTCTACACGGGCATGGTCGCCGACCTCGAGACGGTGCTCGCGTCCGCGCCGCGATGAGCATTGCGGCGGGTCGTTCGGCGCCTTCGACGGCCACTGCAGGGACCACCGCCATGGCCAGGCTGGAGGCCGTGCTCCTAGAGCTCGGAAGCGTCCTCGTCGCCTTCAGCGGCGGTGCCGACTCCGCTTTTCTCGCGAGCGTCGCGCACCGCACGTTGGGGCCCGACGCGGCGCGTTGCGTCACCGCGGTGTCCCCGTCTCTCGCGGCGTCCGACCTCGCACATTGTCGAGCGCTTGCGGAGGAGTGGCAGCTCAACTGGCAGGCCGTCGACACCTCGGAGATGAACGATCCCGGTTACGTGGCGAACCATGCGGATCGTTGCGCAAGGTGCAAGGACGCGCTCATGACGGCCCTCGGTCCGCTCGCGGCCTCGACGGGCGCAACCGTCGTGCTCGGTGTCAACACCGACGACCTCGGTGACTACCGGCCGGGCCAGGCCGCCGCCGCGGCCGCGGGGGCGCGGTTCCCGCTCGTCGAAGCAGGGCTGTCCAAGTCCGACGTCCGAGGGCTGTCCAAGGGGCTCGGGCTCCGGACCTGGGACCGGCCCGCCGGCGCGTGCCTCGCCTCTCGCCTCCCCTACGGCACGCCCGTCACCGTGCAGAGGCTACGGGCAGTCGACGCGGCGGAGTCAGGTCTGCGGGCCCTTGGCCTTCGTACGTTCCGAGTCCGTCACCATGGGCAGGTCGCGAGGCTCGAAGTCACAGAGGACGAGCTCGACGCCGTGTGGGCCAGGCGCGAGCACATCGTCGCGGTGGTGAGGGCTGCTGGATACGACTTCGTGGCGCTCGATCTCGAGGGGTTCCGCTCGGGGAGCATGAACCGCTTGATCCCACGGTCAGCCCGGCTGTGACCTGGGGATCTGCCAGCCGGTCGACGACACACGGCGAGGCTCGTAGAACACGCAGCCGTCCGGGCAGGAGAAAGGCAGCGACTCGTTCGCTCCGAGCTTGCAGCGCTCGACCTTCTCTCCCGATCGCGTGCTCTGCATGACGTAATGGCGGCATTTCGTGTTCACACCCACGACTCGATTCTTGCTGGTGCAAGAGCCGTTGTGTGGGCGCGGAGGCGGTAGCGTCGGCCTGTGGACCCAGTCGTACCGACCCGCACCCTGCTTCGGTGGGCCGAGAGCCTGGCAGCCACCGCGCGCACGGGTTTGGGGTTCTCCCAGAGCCTCTACGAGCGAGAGCGCTTCGAGGAGATCCTGCGCGTCGCCGCCGACATCCGCGTTGCTGCTTCCGAGACACCCCAGTCCCTCGAGGATGCAGGAGGCCTCGTAGAGGAGTGGCTGTCCGATGTGGGCGAAGGGGTGTCCGGCTACGTGACGCCGAAGGTGGCCGTCGGCGCGGTCGTCGGCAACGACCGCGGGGAGCTCCTTCTCATCCGGCGGGCTGACTCGGGAGCGTGGCTCTACCCGACGGGGTGGTGCGACGTCGGCTACTCGGCATCGGAGGTCGCCGTGAAGGAGGTCCGCGAGGAGACCGGCATCGAGGTCGAGCCCGTCCGCCTGATCGCCGTGCTCGATGGCCTTCGCCTCGGCTTCACCCGGATCCCCCTTTACTCGCTCGTCTTTTATTGCAAGGCCGTCGGGGGCAGGTTGACGGCCCATCCGCTCGAGTGCACGGACGTAGGGTGGTTCGGCGCTGACAACCTCCCCTCGCCCCTGGTCGGCTATGAGCGCTGGGGGGAGCACGCCTTCGCCGCCATCCGTGGCGAGCAGCGTGACGTCCTCTACGACCGGGTCCGCGAACCGTTGTGGAGGGAACCGGCCAATTGAGAATCGAGGAGGCGACCCAGGTCGACGAGGAGCTCGTGGCTGCCTTCGCCGCCCTCGTCCCGCAACTCTCGCGGAGCGCTCCCGCTCCTGGCCGAGAGGCACTGGAGGCGATCGTCGAGTCCTCCGCGACGAGCCTCCTCGTCGCTCGCGACGATGTCGGCCGCATCGTCGGGTCGCTCACCCTTGCGATCTTCCGCATTCCGACCGGTGTGCGGGCGTGGATCGAGGACGTGGTGGTGGACGAGGGCGCGCGCGGGGGCGGCATCGGCGCAGCGCTCGTCGGGGCTGCCATCGAGCGTGCCGAGCGCGCCGGGTCTCGGACGGTCGATCTGACCTCGCGCCCCGACCGCGAAGCGGCGAACCGTCTCTACGTTCGGTTGGGCTTCGCCCCACGCACGACGAACGTCTATCGATACACGTCTGGGGCCTGACAAGCCGTCGAGCAGATGACACGGTGCAGGTGCCCGGTCGACGACGCGTCTGCGAAGACCGCACCCAGAGGCCGTGAGCTCTAGCCTGGCGTCGTGCACTTCGTGATCATCGGCGGTGGCCCCGCGGGCACCCAAGCGGCGACGTACGCGGCCCGGCTCGGCGTGGACGTCACCCTCGTCGAGCGTGACGTCATCGGTGGGGCCGCCGACATGTGGGACTGCATCCCCTCCAAGGCGATGATCGCGACCGGCGGTGCGATGGCGTTCCTCGATCGGAGCCACGAGATGGGTCTCTCTCCTGTGCGGCCGCTTCTCGACCTCGAGCGGCTGCGCCAGCGCATCGCATCGATCACCATGCGGCTCGGGCACACCACCGAGAGCATCCTCACCAGCCAGGACGTTCGCCTGCTCAGGGGCGAGGGCCGGATGGCCGGACCGCACACGGTCGTGGCGGAGACCGCTGAAGGGCGCGTGGAGCTCGAAGCCGACGCCATCATGCTCTCGACGGGCAGCAGACCGAGGATCCCCGATTGGGCACCGATCGACGGAGACCGGGTCCTCACCACGCGCGACGCCTACCCGCCCAAGGACCTTCCTCGCCACCTCGTCGTGATCGGCTCGGGGGTGACCGGGGTGGAGTTCGTGCACATGTTCTCGTCGCTCGGCTCCCAGGTCACCCTCATCGTGAGCCGGCAGCAGGTGCTGCCGACGAAGGATCCCGAGGTCGCGGCGGTGCTCGAGGCGGATTTCCTCCGCCGTGGCGTCAAGCTCATGAAAGGGGCCCGAGCAGTCGAGATCGAGCGCTCCGGAGACGAAGTGGCGGTGCGTTGTGACGACGGCCGTGTGGCGACAGGGTCTCATGCCCTGCTCGCGATCGGTTCCATTCCGAACTCGGACATGCTCGAGCTCGGCACTGCCGGGGTCGAGGTCGACGAGCACGGCTATGTGCCGATCAACCACCACTGCCAGACGAACGTGCCCCACATCTACGCGGCGGGCGACCTCTCGGGGAAACTGCCGCTCTCGTCCGTGGCGTCGATGCAGGGCCGCAAGATCGCCGAGCACGTGGTGATCGGACACACGGTCAGCCATCGGCACCTGAATTACGACAAGGCCGCCTCGGCCATCTTCACCGAGCCCGAGATCGCCGACGTCGGGATCGCGGAAGCGGACGCGTTCGCCGAGGGTCGCAAGATCCGCGTCACCAAGGTGCCCTTCGCTGCCACTGCGAAGGCGCTGATCAACGACGACGCACGTGGCTTCGTGAAGATCATCTCAGATCCTGCAACTGGCGTCGTACTTGGTGGATCGATCGTCGGTCAACACGCAGCCGAGCTCATCTCGGTCATTGCGCTCGCGGTCACGACCGGGCTGCGCGTGCAGGACATCGTGGAGAGCATGCTCGTGCACCCCACGTTGTCCGAGGCGCTTGCCGAGGCTGCCGAGTAGCGCGCCAGCCTCCTGGGATTGATCGCGAGCACGTGCTGTACGACTACTCGCGAGGGATCTGCCAGGACGCGACTGCCAGCGGGATGGCATCTCCGCCCCCCCCGCTCATCCCCGGCCGCGCCAACTCCGGCCGCGCCAGCTCCGGCCCCCACCCGCGCTCAGCTCCAGCGCCCGCCCGGGCCAGCTCCCCCGCCGCCCGGAGCCCCCGGCACCCTGACAGCACCCCTCGCCTACCCCCCGGCCCGATCACGGCGGTCCGGGGCCCCTGGCCCTGGCCCGTCTTCCCAAGAGCCCGGCTC
>JAJZVL010000034.1 GCA_021845725.1 Actinomycetes bacterium
GCTCGAGGCCGCCCTCGAGATCGTCGCCGCCGGTGCCGGCACGCTCTACGACGGCGCTGTGGTCGACGCCTGCACGGCCGAGCTCGACAGCGGCTTCTCACTCCCGCGCCAGCCCAGCCCCCTGATCGAGGACGACTGGGTGGGCGGGGACGCTCGGGGCTGACGGTCCCGCGGCGCGCCCCGCTGCCCGGCATCCCCGCTGCCCGGCATCCCCGCTGCCCGGCATCCCGGTCGTCGGCGACCCATACTCGGAGCGTGCCCGACGACGCGTCCACCTGGATCGTGATGCTCCGTGACCTCTCCGCCGCCGTCCAGGTCAGAGGCGAGGCGACGGTGCTGGCAGGCCTGGTGCTCGAAGCGCAGAGCGGCATGGTGCTCGCGGCCAAGGTGGCGACCGCCCCTCAGGACGCGCTGAGCCAGGCACTCGAGACCGCGCTCACCCAGCCGCCCGGGACGCTCCGGGCTCGGCGCCCCGGTCTCGTGCTCTGCGCCGACGGCCTGGGCGACGACGTGAGGACCGTGCTCGCGCGTCTCGTCGCCGGCAGGGCCCCTCCGCCGGTGCACGAGACCCAGCTCGGGGCCGCCGCCGAGGACGTCTTCGACGCGCTCGTCGGGCACCTGGCGGGCCGGCGCCAGCCCGAGGAGGCGCCGGCACCCGAGGACTGGGCGATGGCGTTCGAGGCTGCACGCTCCTACCGTGCCCGAGAGCCGTGGGAGCGGTGGAGCGACGCCGTGCCCCTCGACCTCGAGCTGGAGGAGCCCGACGGCCCTGCCCGCTACGTCTGCGTCGTGCTCGGTGCGGAAGGGGTCCAGCGGGGTCTCGCGGTCTACGCCGGCGGCGAGCTGCCGGCAGGGGCCGTGGTATCGGGTCCCGACGCCCGAGCGCTCGCAGCAACGGTCCTCGCCCTCTTCCTCGATCGCCCGCCTGAGCTGCCCGCCGACCTCGTGGCCAGGGCCCTGCGCTATGGATGGTCGCCCGCCGACGAGGTCCTCCCCGCCTTCCTCGTCATCGGCCCCGAGGGCCCGGCCGAGCCGAGCCGGCGGGAGCTGCAACGCCTTGCGGTCGCGGTCACCGCCGTGACGGCACACGACCGGCGCGGCCCGATCGTGGTCGGACCCACCAGCGTGACCACCGGCGAGGTGAGCCTCTCGGACGGGGAGCGGGTCTCGTTCTCGCTCAGCGTCCCAGCGCCTGAGGCTCCCCCTTCGCGCCACGCCGATCCGGAGCCGGCAGGGGACGACGCCGGTCGCGGCTCACCGGCAGGACCCTCCATCGCCGACCTCTTCGCCGCCTTCCTCGCCGACCAGCGCGCTCGATTGGCACCCCGGACGTCGCGCAGGTATGAGGCGGTGGTCGAGCTGTTCTCCGACTACCTCGATCGCTACGCCCACGAATCCCTCGATCCCTCCGAACGCCGGCTCTGGGAAGCGATGGTCGAGGACGACGAGCACGCCTTCATCCAGCTCTTCGGCGCCGACAAGGTCGTGGACAACCTAGGCGGGTTCCTCGGCCACTTCATGATCTGCAAGGTCGCCGCTGGCGAGGACCTGTTGCGGGCCGCCGGCACGGTGACGAAGAAGCTGGCCCTGTGGCTCGCCGACCACGGACACCTCTCCGTCGACGACGCCCGGGGAGCCGCTGAGCTCGGTGGGGCTGCTGCTCGTGAGCTGCCCCGAGCCGAGCGGCTCTCCCGCCTCCTCTACGACCATTCCCGCCGTTCTCCGGCGGACCCAGCCGGCGACGGGGAGGTGGACTTCGTCGAGGACCGCCTCGTCATCGAACGGGTGGAGCCCGGCATGCTGTGGTTCGAGGGGGGCATCGGGCCCGTGGAGGTGCCGGAGGCTGCGTCCGCCCTGGCCCAGCCCGGCTGGTCCCTCAGCGTCGTCCTCGAGCGCCGCCTCGGGCGCTGGCGGCTCGTCGAGACCGGGAGCGTCTACCCATGACGGGCACCGGCGGGCGCCCTCCGCTCCTCGGCCTCGCCGCACAGCGGCTCATGTGGCCCGGTGGCCTGCTCGAGCCCGGTGTGGTCTGGATCGACCCGTCCACGGGCACCATCGTCGACGTCGTGCGAGCAGGGCACGGCCCAGCCGGGGCACGCCCCGAGGACATCCACGTCCGCTTGGTCGACCTCGGGGACTGCACGATCGCACCGGGCTTCGTGGACATCCACGTCCACGGAGGCGGTGGGTACCAGGTGAACGGCGACTCCCCGACACAGGTCGCCGAGGCTCTGACGTCGCTGACGGAGTTCCACGCTCGGCACGGGACCACGTCGCTGCTCGCAACGACCGTCTCGGACACCCCCGCCCGGCTTGCCGCCTCGGTCTCGGGCATCGCACAGGTGGCACGCCAGCCTCCTGGCCACGCCGCCCGCGTGCTCGGGTGCAACCTCGAAGGGCCGTTCATCGCCGTTCCACGCGCCGGGGCCCACGATCGCGGCGCCATCCGCGCCCCTGATCTCGCAGAGCTCTCCCGGCTGCTCGAGCTCGGCGAGGGAACGGTGCGCGCCATCACGATCGCTCCGGAGATCGAGGGTGCGCTGGAGCTCGCCGCCGCGTGCCTCGACGCCGGCGTCACGGTCGCGCTGGGCCACTCCGACGCCGATTTCGACACCGCCCGATCCGCATTCGACGCGGGCGCGTCCCACGTCACCCACCTCTTCAACGCGATGGCCCCGTTCGATCACCGCCACCCGGGGCTCGTCGGGGCTGCGCTTCTCGAGGGGCGGATCACGCTCGAGCTCATCTGCGACCTCCACCACCTGCATCCTGGTGCGATCTCTCTGGCCGCTCAGGCCGCTCCGGGGAGAACGGTGCTCGTCACCGACGCGACGGCCCTCGCCGGCATGCCGCCGGGTCGGCAGCATCTCGGCGCCGTCGAGGTCGAGCTCGTCGAGACACGCGTGGTCCTTGCGTCCGACCGCTCGACGCTCGCAGGCAGTGTCCTCACGATGGAGCGCGCGGTACGCCACATGGTCGACGCCACGCGAATGCCCCTCGCCGACGCACTGCGTGCCGCGAGTGCCACCCCGATGCGCGTCGCCGGCGCGCCCGGACACGGGCAAGGAGCCCCTCCTGCTGGCACGCTCGAGCCCGGTGCTCCCGCAGACCTCGTCGTCCTCGACCCCGAGCTCGAGGTCGTCGCGACCATCGTCGCCGGGGCTGTGGCGTTCGCCCGAGACCAGCTGCTCACATGACCACGCCGCGGATCTGGGGCAGCGCTGGCACGCACGGCGTGCCTGCCTCAGCTGGGTGGTGGCCACAATGCCGGCGGCATCACGTGCCTACCGGCCAGATGCACCTACCAACCCGAAGCGAGGGAGCCCACCGTGCCTGCCTGGATCTGCGAGACCTGCGGCGTCCAACATGCAGACCGCGCCCACGCCCCTGAGCGCTGCGCCATCTGCGAGGACGAGCGGCAATACGTCGGCGAGAACGGCCAGCGATGGACGACCCTGGCCGAGCTCGCGCAGTCCCACAGCGTGGTGGTGAAGGAGGAAGAGCCCGACCTGTTCGGGGTCGGCATCGAGCCGCCCGTCGCGATCGGCCAGCGCGCCCTTCTCGTGCGTACCGCATCGGGCAACGTCCTGTGGGACTGCA
This sequence comes from Actinomycetes bacterium, assembly GCA_021845725.1. GTDB lineage: Bacteria > Actinomycetota > Acidimicrobiia > Acidimicrobiales > RAAP-2 > JAJYVT01. The sequence continues at coordinate 3,601 of JAJZVL010000034.1, forward strand.
TCCCCCTGCTCGACGACGCCGCCCGTGCCCGCGTGGAAGAGCTGGGCGGCGTTTCGGCGATCTGCATCTCGCATCCCCACTTCTACGGCTCCTACGTGGAGTACGCCGAAGCCTTCGACGCTCGGGTCCTCATCCCGCGGGCGGACGCCGCATGGATCCGCCGCCCCTCGTCGCGCGTGGAGCTGTTCGACGACGAGGCGGAACCGGTGCCCGGGGTCACCGTGGCCCGCATCGGCGGTCATTTCGACGGCGCGGCGGTCCTGCACTGGCCGGCGGGGTCCGGCGGCCGCGGTGCGCTCTTGACGGGCGACACCGTGCAGGTCGTCGCTGACCGCGGCTGGGCGAGCTTCATGTGGAGCTACCCGAACCTCATCCCACTCGACGGGCGCACCGTCGAGGAGATCGCCCGGCGCGTGGGGCGCTTCGACTTCGACCGCGTCTACGGAGGCTGGTGGGGACGGGTCATCCTCGACGACGGAGCGGCGGCCGTGCGCCGCTCCGCGGACCGTTACGTGGAGCGCCTGCGCGGGCGACGCGGCCCCTCCCTGCCGGTCGACGAGTGACCTGACCCGGTGGCGTCGTCACCAGCGGCCCCGTGATACCCAGTCCGAGTGCAGGCGGCGATCGAGGTCCTCGGCCAGGTGCCGCCGGCCGGTGCGCGTCAGACGCGTCTCGTAGCTCGGAACGTGGAATGCGTCCGCAGGGCTCTCGTAGCGACGCGCCTCCATCGGGTCCGCCAGCGGGTCGCGCAGCGTCAGGTGCTCCTCCCGCCAGCCCTCCAGGACGCCGGCGAGCCCGGCCGCGACCCCCACGGGGTCGCGGGTGGCCCCTTTCGAGCCGAATGCGCGCGACCCGCTGCGCGCGCCAGCAGGAGCCGCAAGGAGGTTCACGGTCATCTGCGGGTCGCGCTCGATCTCGTAGAGCTGCTCACGGTCGAGGCGCCAGCATCCAGGATGCAGCGTCCTCACGTAGAGGTGCTCCGCCGTTCGCACGGCGCGCTGGTACGTGTACGCGCCATGGCTCAGCACGAGACGCTCGCGTCCGGCGAACGGGTCTCCACGCAGCGCCGGCGCGAACGATTCTCCCTCCCAGCCCGCCGGCACCTCGATCCCGAGGAGCTCGCAGACCGTCGGGCAGAGGTCGAGCTGGTAGACGAGCCCACGGACGTGGCGGCGGTCGTCGGGAAGCGAGGTCGTGACCCCCGGCCACCGGATGACCATCGGCACGTGGTGGGAGGCCTCGTTGGCCATCGGGTGGTCGCCATAGCAGCCGTTCTCGCCGAGGCACTCGCCGTGGTCGGAGGCCACGATCACCGCGGTCTCCTCGGCGATCCCGAGCTCCTCCAGCTCCTCCATGAGGATGCCGAGGTGGTGGTCCCAGTAGGCGACGGCGCCGTCGTAGCCGTCGACGAACAGCTCGAAGTCACGCCGCGACCTGATGGCATCGGGCATGGTCTCGGGGTTCGGCGACGGCGGCGGCGGTACGGACCACGTGCCGTCGCCCTCGTAGAGGTCGAGCGCCGTGTGGGGTCCGTAGATCTCGGCGTGCGCCGCGATCGCGTCCTCGTCCGGCCACGGGGGCGACGGACCCGACTCCGACGCCCGGTACATCCATTCACCGGGCTCGACGTACGGGATGTGCGGGTCCCAGAAGTGCACCTGAAGGAACCAGTCGTCCTCGCGGCCGCTGCGTTGCAGCCACCGCCGTGCAGCGGCAGTGACCGTCGCGGCATCTTCGTCGTCCCCGTTCGACAGTGACGGCTTGAGCCACTCCCGGAAGTTCCCGAGGAACCAGTACGCCATGTGGCGCTCGGGGAAGCAGGAGATCGACGCCGTATAGATCCCGTTGCGGTAGAGGTGACCGCCGAAGAAGGGAGCGTACCGGGTCCGGTCGAACATCCGGATCTCCACCGCCGGACCGAAGTTCGCGATTGCCCCGGTCGTGATCCCGAACTGGCCACTCGTGTAGGCAGCCCTCGACGGCGCGCAGGGCGTGTCCGAGGCGTAGCAGCGGTCGAGCACTACCGAGTCGCGTGCGAGCACGTCCAGGTTGGGCGTGATGGCTCGCGGATAGCCATACGGACCGGTGTGGTCCGCTCTCAGCGTGTCCACGTCGATGTAGAGGATGCGGATGCGGGTCACGCTACTCGGGCGTCCGGGGCCATCCGCGTGCTCGGGGCCGGTCGCAGGACACAATGTCGTGATGGAGGAACCCCGAACCGCCCCATCCGCACTTCCCGACGCGTTCAACCTGCGCGGCCATCGAGCCCTCGTCACCGGCGCGGGGAGCCCGACGGGGATCGGCTTCGCCTGCGCAAAGCTGCTCGGTGAGCTGGGTGCCTCCGTCGTCGTCGCGGCGACGTCGCAGCGCGCCCACGAACGGCGAGACGAGCTGCGCGCGCTCGGGATCGACGCCGACTCGGTGATCGGCGACCTGACGGTCGCCGACGAGGCCTTCGGGGTCGTGCGGGACTCCTCCGCGCCCGCCCCCGTCGACATCGTCGTCAACAACGCGGGAATGGTCTCGGTCAACGCGTCGTTCGCGTCGTTCAGCTCGGGCAGCGTCCTCGACCTGCCGGTCGAGAACTGGCGGAGCGAGCTCGATCGCGAGGTGACGACCGCGTTCCTCGTGTCCAAGGGCGCGCTGCCCGCGATGATCGCACGGGGGTGGGGCCGCATCGTCAATATGACGTCGGTGACTGGGCCGGTGGCGGCCGTCACCAGCGACGTCGCCTACGCGTCGGGCAAGGCGGCGATGGTCGGCCTGACGAGAGGGACGGCGATCGACGTCGCCCGAGACGGCATCACGGTCAACGCGGTGGCGCCGGGATGGATCGCGAGCGGCTCGGCGCTCCCCTACGAGCTCGAGCTCGGGGACGGGACCCCGGTCGGGCGTTCAGGGTCGCCAGAGGAGGTGGCTTCGGTCGTCGCGTGGCTCTGCAGCCCCGGGGCGAGCTACGTGACCGGCCAGGTGATCGTGGTCGACGGCGGCAACACGGTCGCCGAGGAGCGCGTGTACCGCCCGCGCCGCGATCCGAAGGACGAGCTCACCGGCGAAGAAGGACCCGCCAGTTGACGGCCCGGCTCGAGGATCTCGGCACGCGGTTGGTCGGTCGCGGCGGGCCGTTCGCCTCCAGCTGACGCAGGCCGGACGGCCTAGCGTCGCGCTGGTGCAAGGCCCCCTCGAGCTCCTCGGTCTCTCACGGCGGTTCGGCAGTCTCGTCGCGCTCGACGACCTCTCCTTCACGGTGCCACGCGGACGCGTCACGGGGTTCCTCGGACCCAACGGCGCGGGAAAGACCACCACGATGCGAGCGATCTTCGGGTTGACCGAGCTCGACGGCGGCACTGTGCGCTGGAACGGCTCGGCGGTCGGGGCGGCAGATCGCAGGCGTTTCGGCTACATGCCCGAAGAGCGCGGTCTGTACCCAGGGATGCTCGTCGGCGAGCAGGTCCGGTACCTCGGGCGCCTGCACGGCCTGAGCGATCACGAGGCCGCCATGGCGGCGGCGCACTGGCTGGAGCGCCTCGGCGTGGTCGACCGTTCGTCGAGCAAGGTCGAGGCGCTCTCCCATGGCAACCAGCAGCGCGTGCAGCTCGCCGCTGCGCTCGTGCACGACCCCGAGCTGTTGGTGCTCGACGAACCGATGGCCGGTCTCGACCCGACAGGGGTCGACGCGATCGGCGAGGTGCTGATCGAGCAGGCACGCGCCGGCCGGTGCGTGCTGTTCTCCAGCCATCAGCTCGATCTCGTCGAGGACCTCTGTGAGCTCGTGGTGATCATCGACCACGGCCGCGTGGTGACCTCAGGGGAGGTCGGCGAGCTGGAGAGGGGTGGCGCACCACGGCTCTCCGTCCGTGTGGAGGGGGACCGCGACGGGACGTGGGCACAGGGGCTCCCCGGTGTCGACGTCTCGGAGGTGAAGGGGGGTGCAGTGCGCCTCGTCCTCCACCCGGACGCGGACAGCGACGTAGTGCTCGACGCTGCCCGGAGGGCGGGGCGCGTGCTCGAGTTCGCCTTCGCTCGGCGCAGGCTTTCCGAGGTCTTCAGAGAGGCCGTGCACGGGTGAAGAGCCTCGTCTACGCGCTGGTCGCCGTGGTGGTCGTGCTCGCGCTCCTCCGGCGCGTCCGCGCGGGGCGCCGGTCCCAGCCGCACGACCTGCCGGGTCCCGTTGCACGCACCCTCGGGAACCGCCGCCCGCTCGGGGACACCGGTCTCGTCGCCGCCCGCGAGGTCCACGAGCGCCTGCGCGGCCGCTTTTTCCGAGTGATCACGCTGATCCTGCTCGCCGTCGTCGCGGCGGCAATCGTCATCCCCACCTTGCACAGTTCGTCGCGCCCGGTCGTGAGGGTCGGTGTGGTCGGCACGCTGAGCGCCACCCAGCGCGCCACGGTCGCCGCGGCCCTCGCCCACACCCGGTTCGACGGGCTGATCACCGCACAGCGTGACATCGCCGATGCTCGGGCGGACCTGCGCGCCCACAGGGTGACAGTCGTGATCGAAGGGGGCCGAACGCTTCTCGTCGAGACAGCCGCTTCGGCGAGCGGCTCGACAACGACGATGACCGCCGCGACCGCGATCGCCACGGCGCTCGGTCTGGAGAACGCCTTGCACGCCGCTGGCGTGAGCGCGTCGCAGGCCGCCGTCATCGCACGCGCCAGGCCACTTCCCATCCACGGCGCGGCGGCACGGCCGGGGGGCGCCGCTCGAGGCACGTCGGTCATCGGACTGGTCTTCATCTTCATCTTGCTCACCCAGTACCTCACCTGGACGCTCTTCGGCGTCATGGAGGAGAAGACGAGCCGGGTCGTAGAAGTCCTGCTCGCGACCGTCCGTCCCATCCAGCTCCTCGGCGGCAAGGTGCTCGGGATCGGGCTGGTCGCGCTGCTCCAGGCCGGGCTGGTGGTCGTGTTCGCTCTGGTGCTGGCAGACGCTGTCGGCTCGGATCTGCTCGAGGGCACCGCACCCACGGTGGTGGCCGCGTCCCTCCTCTGGCTCGTCCTGGCCTACGCGTTCTACTCGTGGGTCTTCGCGGCCGCGGGCTCCATGGCGGAGCGCCAGGACCAGGCACAGAGCATGAGCCTTCCGCTCAGCGTGCCCATCATCTTCGGCTACGTCGTCGGGCTCGCCAACTCGGGGCCCGGTCCCGCGTCGCTCTTCGTGAAGGTCCTTGCGTACCTCCCCCCGACCGCGCCCTTCGCGATGCCGCTCCTCGTCGCGAAGGGCGAGGTCACGTGGTGGGCGCTCCTGGCGGCGGTGGTCCTGAGCATCGGGAGCACCATCGCGGTCGCCCGCTTCGCTGCGGTCGTCTACGAACGGGCCGTCCTTCGCACCGGGCACCGCATCCGCCTACGCGAGGTCCTCACGCAGCAGCGCTGAGCGCGACGCTCAGCGCGACGCTCAGCGCGACGCTCAGCCGACGGTCACAGGTCCCCGGTCATTGTGGCCGCTGCCGACGGGCTCACCGCATCCGGGCCGCCGAGAATGGTCAACGCTGCGACGCGGTCCGCGCTGTTCCCGTCGATCCCTGTCCGCCCTGCGGTGGCGAGAAAAGCCGACAGGTAGTGCCCGACCGTCGAAGGGTTTGTGCACAAGAGGAGCGGCTCGGGCGCGTGCGGATGTGTCCGCCCTGCTCCCGCCGCGACGATCGCTCCTGCGAGCCCGTCGGTGAAGAAGTCCCCACGCGCGACGGTCACGGCGCCGCTCCCAGTCCACCCGACGCCGATGTGACCGGCCTTGGGTCCCATCTCGAAATCCGCGAGCTGCACCGCCGTGTCCGCGGCGTCCTCCCCCGCGATACGAAGCACTGAGACGCCTACGGACTCGAGTGAGGAGACAACGCCGTCGGAGACCGCGAGTGGCCCACCCATGACGATCACCTGCTTGATCCCGAGGTCGCTGATCGCGGAGGGAACCTGGGGCGAGATGGTGCCGGGTGTCGTGAGCAAGATCGGCAGCCGGTTCGCGTAGGACAAGGCGCTTGCGGCCTCCGCATCTTGGAACTCACGGCCGTCGGCGACGATGGCCGTCGGGAGTGTCGACGACGTCGCGGGTGCGGGCGAGGCGCTACCGGAGGTGTCGTTGAAGCGACCGCCGCCCCCTGTCCGATCGCTTCCCACGTAGGCCCCGGACACGTCGAGCGAACCGACGGTGCCCGCCGGTGGGTACTCGGCGACCCATTGCGCGGTGCCGTACTCCGTCGTGCCCGCGATCCGGATCACCTCGATGTGCACGGGACCATCCGCTGTGAGCGGGGCCGAGCCGCCGCAGTGGTAGGCGAGCATGGAGTCCAGCTGTTGCGACACCGCTGTGCTCACCGCGAGCGGACCGCCGACGATGTACACCTGGGTGATCCCCTCCAGGCGGATCACGTTCTCGGTGGAAGCCGAGAGCCCTCCGGTGGGCGTCAGCAGTTCGCCCGTTCCCAGCGAGCTCGCCAGGTAGGCACTTGCCAGCGCGTCCGGAAACGTTGCGTCCGTTGCGAGCACCACGGGTCGTGCACCAGGCCTGCCCGGGCAGTCTGTGCCCTGGGCGTCGAATTGGTACTCGAGCTCCGCGGCCGCGGTCGCGTCCGGTGTCGCCCCGAAGATGCGGGTGACCGGTGTCCGCGCGACGTTGAATGCGATCGCCACGCCGACTGCCGAGGAATCGTGCGCACAGGACGCGCTGCTGCCGTCCGTCACCTTGACGCTCACCGGGCCCGTGGCTGTCGCCGCATCGACGGCAAGGCCGGAGACGGTGTACGCGTCCTCGGTCGTCGACGCCCTGCTCACCTCGAACACGGCGACCACGGAGCCCGTGCCCGCCTGATCTTGATAGGTGATGGTCGACCCGGCTGCGCCGTTGCCAGCGCTGACGGCCACTGACGCCACCGCGGTCGTGCTGAAGGACCCGGAGGAAAGGGAGAGGCACACGTACCCCGCGGGCACATGTGCCACGGCGGAGCCGGCCACCGTCACGGAGCTGATCGGGGCGTCGTAGGCGCCCTGGAGCACCGTCACCGGCGGTGTGTCGGCTTTCACCGGCAAGGCTGTCCCGGATGAGGACGACCCTGTCCCGGTCCCCACGGAGGTAGGGGTGGTCCCAGACGATGCTGTGGTGGTTCCCGAGGAAGCCGCTTCGACGCCGGCGTTGGACGCGCTGACCGCTGTCACGGTTGACGGAGTCGCAGAGAAGGACGCATGCACTTGGACGTCCCCGGTGCCCATCGCCGACGCTGTGGTTCCCACGGCGTAGTGCACCCCGGTGACACCGATCGTGATCGTCCCCATGCTCGTCGTGTCGAAGTAGTCCGCATGGCCGAACGACAGCACCAGTTCGTTCGGTTCTGTCGCAGCGCACCCGTCGACGCTCGCGACCCCCGATGACACTGTAGGAACTGTCGTCGTCCCAGTCGCGCTGTTGACGTCCACGGTGGGGGTGCCGACGAAATAGAGGTACGTGCCACTTGCGCAGTTCGTTCCCGAGGGCGGTGCCACCGTGACCGAGAGCGCTGCACCAGCAGGCCAGCCGTTGCCTGTCGCACTGTCACCGGTCATCGTCACGGTCCAATCGCCCACCAGCGCGCCGGGTGTGCCGACCTTCACCGCAGGCTGGCTGAGGGCGCTGAGCTTGATCGTCGGCGGCTTCGGCGGTGTCTTCACGAGAATCCCGTCGGTGGCGGTCGAGGGAGAGAACGTCACGCCATTCGACATCCGCGCCGATACAACGACTTCGCCTGCGGCGCTGTTCGTCGTATAATTGATTCGCGTTACGTCAATAGCCGCTGGCGTATTTGTATCTTTCGCGCCTAGTTCGATATCGAGAACTGTTGTCGCTGCGCCATACTGTTCGATGCTCATTGTATGGGCTGAGATGTCATAGGTGTCCCACGCCACATGTCCGCCTTCCGAAGGTTCCACCTTGAGGGCCAGAGTGGCCCCGGCCGGAAGTGACCCCGTCGCGCTCAGGGTGACCGTGAGCGAGCCCGCGGGCACCGCCGTGCCAGTCGAGGCGACTGGGGGCGAGGCTGTGGCCGAGATGGAGCCGCTTGGCAAGGATGTTGCGCCGGCACCCGGCTCCGCCAGGAAGCCGGCAACGAAAGCGACCGCTGCAGTGACGAGCGCAATGGTGATCACCACGCGCCCAATGTGGCCGAGGACAGGCATACGCCTTCTCAACGGTCCATCCCCCTTCTCTCGTTGAGTCAGCCCCTGCTCGCTGGGCATCGAGCCGGACGCCCAAGACGCCCTGGCCTCTCATGGAGCCAGTCAGCAATGGGTACAGCAATGGGCATTGCACCACCTACGCGAGCGATAACCTACTCTGCCAACGCGCCTTGGTCAACCCCAGTTGCGTCCTGCCCAACTCGAACGCGCTACCCTCCCACCCGTGCCTGGACGAGGTGCACGACCTGACAACGACGGACATCGAAGCCTGGCTGGCATCCTCCTCGCTCCGGGCGCAGGCGGGAGCGCCGAGAGCCCGGCATTCCTCGAGCTTGCGACCTCCCTCGAGGCGAGCGGCGTCCCGGTGCAACGCATGGACTTCCCCTACCGCCTGGCAGGGCGTCGGCGGCCCGATCCACCCACCGTCCTCGAGGCGAGCGTCCGCGAACGGGCGTCCTCGTTCGCCCGGCAGCTGGGGACCAGCACCGGCACACTGGTACTCGGGGGGCGGTCCATGGGAGGGAGGATCTGCTCTCAGGTGGTGGCACAGGGGCTCCCCGCCGCGGGCCTCGCGCTGGTCAGCTACCCCCTCCATCCTCCCGGGCGGCCCGAACGCCTGCGCGTCTCCCACTTCCCCCAGCTCCGCGTCCCATGCCTCTTCGTCTCGGGAACGAGGGATGCGTTCGCCACTCAGGACGAGCTCGAGACTGCGACGGCCGCGATCCCTGGACCAGTGAGCCACGTGTGGCTCGAGGGTGCTGACCACGGCCTGCGCAGGCACGGGGCCGCGGCTGCAGCTGCCGTCCTGCGGTGGCTCGCGTCAACCTTCCGGCTGCCGGCGAGCGGAGGGACCGCGCCCACCTGACGCGCAGCCCGCTGCGGTCGTCGCGGCCCGCTATGTCGTCTTGCTCAGTCCCGTGAGCCCGACGGGCTCGACGAGCGTCAACGACCCCTCCGCGTCGACCACCCGGTGCTGCGCCGACGGTGCAGCACGCCTTCTTCCGCTGCCCATCACGAGCATGGAGAGCACGACGAGCGCGCCGCCGGCGAGGAGCGCCCACCTCAGGTGCTCGCCCGACATCCATGCGAACAAACCGGCGAAGACAGGCTCCGTAGCGAACACCACCGCCGCGGAGGTGGCCGAGAGGTGTGACTGCGCCCACGTCTGCACCACGAACGCGAACGCCGTCGCAGCGACAGCGGTGAGCACTACGGCTGCCCAGATCGAGCCGGTCGGCGGCAGGCCGATCCCACCGGGCGCACCGGCCACGAGCGAGAGGCCGCCGATGGTGAGCAACTGGACCGTGGCGAGCCCGTACGCGTTCTCCGCCGACGCCCACTGCTCGAGGCCGACGATCTGCAGGGCGAACACGGCCGACGACACGATCGTCAACCCTTCGCCCACGCCGAACGAGGCTCCCCGGAGCGTCATCAACGCGAGGCCGGCCGTCGCCACCACGACGGCGGCCCAGGTCCGCCGGTATGGGCGATGCCTGAGCAGCACCCAGCCGATGACCGGCGTGAACACCACCTGAAGCCCGATCAAGAACCCGGAGACCGCCGCCGGCGTGGACCTGAGCCCGAAGGTCTGCGCCATGTAGCCCATGGCCAGCACCACTCCGAGAAGGACCCCATGACGCCAGCCCCGGCGGCCGAGCCTCATGAGCGCGCGCGGCCGCAGCGCGGTGAGCAGCAAGCCAGCGAACATGAAACGCCAGGCCAGGAAGTCGAGCACCGAGGTCTGAGAGATGGCCTGCTTCACGACGACGAACGTCGAACCCCAGATCGCCGACGTGAGCAAGAGGAGGAGGACCGCGACCATCCTTGGTCGCCGGCGCAGCGCGTTCACCATCTCGCCTCCTCCATCCGTCGCGCCCGCGGTGTGCCGGCACCTGCGTGCCACGGTGCAGTATATTGCCTTCCCATGCCGCCACGACGCGGAGCTCGACGAGCCGAGCCGAGCCGCTCGACGTCGCCCGATCGGTCGCAGACGGCACCTCAGGCACCGGCGACGGACCTGTTCAAGGCCATCGGCAACAGGGTGCGAGCACGCCGAGCCGACAAGAGCCTGACCCTCGACGAGCTGAGCGCACGATCCGGCGTGAGCCGGAGGATGATCACGATGCTGGAGGCCGGCGAGACCAACGTGAGCCTCGGGACGCTCGACAAGCTGGCCCGGGCACTGGAGGTCGACTTCGCTACCCTCGTCGCCGTTCGCCCGGTTCCAACGCTCACCCCCGAAGCCACCCGTGCGGTCGAGCCGGTATGGAAAGACGACCGTGGCAGCAGCGCACGGCTCTTGCATTCACGCTCCGGCGCCAGGGTCGTGGAGCTGTGGCACTGGGAGCTCGCTGCAGGGGCGCGCTACGAGGCGACCGCGGACCCACCTGGCAGCGAAGAGCTCCTCTTCGTCCACGTCGGCAGGCTGGTGGTGGAGATCGACGAGGCCCGCTACACCATCGAGGAGAACGAGCACCTCCGCCTCCCGACGGATCGGCCGTACACGTATGGCAACCCGGGCCGGAAGCTCGCGCGCTTCGCTCGCGTGGTCATCATCCCGTGACGGGGCCGCAGTCTTCCCTTGCATCGTGACGCGCACCTGGCGCCGGCTGGGCCGGCACGTGCCGGGACCTCGTGATCGGACCCGCGGGTACTGTGGAGCCGTGAGACACCGTTCCCGTATTTCCAACCTCCCGGCCCGCGTCGCGGCGGGCGTATTCATCCTCAACTCCGGGTTGGGCAAGCTGCAGGCCGAGAAGGACACCCACGAGCAGCTGCACGGGTTCGCCTCCGGCACGTACCCGTTGCTCGAGAGCGTTCCGCCCGAGCAGTTCGGCAAGGCACTCGGTGCGACCGAGGTCGCGCTCGGCAGCGCCCTCCTCATGCCGGTCGTCGTAGGCGACGGTCTCGCGGGCCTGGCGCTCACCGCGTTCGCCGGCGGGCTCCTGGGGCTGTACGCGAAGACCCCCGGCATGCGCCGGGAGGGAAGCGTGCGCCCGAGCACGGAGGGCACCGCTCTCGCCAAGGACGCCTGGCTCGCCGGTATCGGCCTCACGCTCATGGCGAGCTCGATCGGCTCGCGCCGCGCAGCGCGTCAGGAGCGCGCGGCGAAGAAGCGCGCGGCGAGGGCCAAGGCGCCCAAGAGCGCCGCCGGCTGACGACGGCGCGGCCGAGTGCCGCGCGTATGCGGGGCGGTGACGAGGGGCGGGCGACCGACGAGAGCGCGCTGTCAGCTCGCGCCGAGCTTACGGTGATCCCAGCTCACGGTGCGCTCGACATGGAGCACGAAGGCGACGCGCTTGACGAGCATGGTCTCGACGGCGCCACGGGCGGTCTCGGTGTACGGCGCCACGTAGCGGTCGAAGACGCTCGCCCCGATGGCGAACAGCTGGTGCGCGTCCTCCACGAGCACGGCAGTCCCCACCAGCTCGACTCCGCGGAGCTCCTCGTAGCGCTCTCCGGCTGCCACCAGGCACGTCATTCGCGGATCGCGTGAGAGGTTCCGAGCCTTCTGCGATCTCGCCTTCGTGTGCACGGCGAGACGGCCCTCGAGGAACCCGTACCACATGGCGACCGCGTGGATGGTCCCGTCCCGGCTCAGCGTGCACATCGTGGCGGTGTGCCGTTCGGCGAGGAACGCAGCCACCTCCTCCGGCGACATCGTGATCGCGCGTCGCTGGTTGGCCACCTGCTGGAGCGTACGCGCAGCGATGGCGACGGCGGAAGCCCGCAGGAACGGCCGAGCGCTGCACGAAGGTTCACCGTGAGGACACCTCCGTGTAGGCGTCACTTCACGAAGCGTTTACCTGGCCTCCATAGAGTTGCCGACATGCGCCGGACCGTTCGCCCAAGTCCCAGGATCCGGATGCTGACCGACACGCGCCGACAGGAGCACCACGACGCGCCCTACGCCGTGAGAACGCTGACGGGCCCGGCGTCGACCCGCCTGCACCTGGAGGCGGTGCCGCGGGAGGTCCCCCCCCGCTCCCCGGCCCCGCCTCCAGCTGCACGCGACGAGCATTCCTCGACTGGCTGCTGGTGCGTCCATGCCCGGCGATCCGGATGCTTCTCGCTGCCGCCCCCGGACGACGCAGCGTGACGGCCCGCGCGCGCAACTGCTGAGCTCACCATCTGCCGTGCCCCGGACCGCTGCGTGCCGAGCACGCCGCTACACGCGCTGGAGGTTGTCGAATCGCGCGTACTGACCGAGAAAAGCCAGGTGGGCAGACCCCGTAGGGCCATTGCGATGCTTGGCGACGATGATCTCCGCGAGGCCCCTCCGGTCGATCGGCGTCTCGGGGTCGTAGAGCTCCTCTCGGAAGATGAACAGCACGACGTCGGCGTCCTGCTCGAGAGAGCCCGACTCGCGCAGATCCGACAGCATCGGCCGCTTGTCCTGACGGGCCTCGAGGTTCCTGGAGAGCTGGGAGAGCGCCACCACGGGGCACTCGAGCTCCCTGGCGAGGATCTTCAGCCCTCGGCTGATCTCGGAGACCTCGACCTGGCGATTCTCCGCCCGGCTCCGACCGGTCATGAGCTGCAGGTAGTCGACGACCACGAGCCCGAGGTCTCCCTCGCTCTTCTTCAGCCGCCGCGCACGCGCCCTGATGTCCATCACCGTGAGGTGAGGGTTCTCGTCGATGAAGATCGTCGACTCGCTGAGCCGGCTCACTGCGGCACCGACCTTCGCCCAGTCGGCGTCGTGCAGATGGCCGGTCCGCATGCGCTGCGAGTCGACCCGGGCCTCCGATGCGAGCAGCCGCTGCGTGAGCTCGAGGTGTCCCATCTCGAGGGAGAACAGCAGCGCCGGGCGGTGCAGCACGGTGCCGACGTGGGCGAGCATCCCGAGCGCGAAGCTGGTCTTGCCCATGGCCGGCCTCGCGCCGACGATCGTGAGGCTCGCCGGCTGGAGACCCGCCAGGATCTCGTCGAGCTCGACGTAGCCGGTCGCGACCCCCGTGATGCGGCTCGCGCGGTGGGAGAGCTCCTCGATCCGATCGAGGCTCGGACCGATGAGGTTCCGCAGCGCCTCGACCGAGTCGGTGGTCCGGCGCTCGGAGAGCGCGAACACCAGCCGCTCGGCCTCGTCGATCGTGGCTGTCACGTCGTCGGGGACCGCGTACCCCAGCTCCGCGACCTCGCTGGCGACGCCGATCAGGCGCCGGAGCAGCGCGTGCTCCTCGACGATGCGCGCGTAGTGCCCCGCATTGGCGAGCGACGGCGTGTTGGCCTGCAGTGAAACGAGGATGGTCGGGTCCCCGACCTGCTCGATCAGTCCCTTACGGCGGAGCTCGTCTGCGACGGTGACCGCGTCCACCGGCTCACCGGCCTCGAAGAGCGAGAGGATGGCCGAGAAGATGTGACCGTGCGCAGGCTTGTAGAAGTCCCCCGCGCTGCACGTCTCGATCGCGGCCACCACTGCGTCATTGGACAGGAGCATCGCTCCGAGCAACGACTCCTCTGCGTCCAGGTCGTGCGGCGGGACCCGTGGCTGGCGACCGCTGAAAGCCGCCAGCCCGGGACCGCCGCCCCCCTCCTCGTAGGCCCCGCTCGCGACGCCCTTCGATGTGCCGGGGCGGATCCGGCGTGGGCGCTCGTCGTCGATGGCCTGCACCATGGCTTACCTACCTTGCGCGAAATGGGCTGGGGATGGGTAGATCCGAAACCTGGGGATTTCTCGCGGTCTCCCACTGGACGACCCTGTGAGCTTGCCTGTGGACAACCACCGGGCAGCTGTGGACGGAAGCGGCACGGAGACGACCATGCCGTCATGGTGCACCCCCGCTGTGACGGCTCCCGAGCTCGACGGCGCGAACCACCAGGTGACGGCCCGGGCTCGACCGCATCGCGGGGCGCGCCAGCAGCTTGTGGCACTGCTCACGGGCATCGCTGACCGTCAGCGCACGGCGAGCGCCCGAGGAGGCCCCGAGGCCCGAGGCCCCGAGCGAGGCTCAGTCGGCGGCGGCGACCTCCACCATGACCGCGGTCGCCACGTCTCGGAACAAGCGGACCGGCACCTCGTAGGTCCCGACCTCCTTGATGGGCTCGCCGAGCGAGAAGGCATGCCGATCGACCTCGACGCCCTTCTGCTCTCGCGCAGCCTCTGCGATCTCGGCCACGCCGACCGATCCGAAGAGCCTGCCCGACGCCCCGGCGCGCGCGGTGATCCGCAAGGAGGCGCCCGCGAGCACCTTCGCCTTCGCCTCAGCCGCCTGGCGATCATGGGCCTCGCGCAGGTCACGGGCGCGGCGCATCGACGCGGCCTGCTCCTGGATCCCCTTGGTCGCCCGGAGCCCGAGGCCGTCGGGGATCAGGTAGTTCCGCGCGAAACCGTCAGCGACCTCGACGATGTCGCCTCGCCGCCCGACTCCCTCGACGTCGCGACGCAGCAGCAACTTCATCGCTCGTCACCCTCGTCCGCGCCCGGGGCGAGCGCCCCGGTGACCTCAGCCGACGCGTCGTCCTCGGCAACCAGCCCATCCGATGCGGTGAGAGCGGCACTCTCGGAGCCCTCGTCCGCCGACAGGTCGGGACCGCGGCCCTCACGGCCGCGCTCGTCCCGGCCGGCACCTGGTCCCCGCTCGCCACGCTCGCCACGGCCGCCGCGGGCACCGGGACGCTCGGTCACGGTCCGCTGCGTGTAGGGGAGCAGGACCAGCTCCCGCGCGTTCTTGATCGCCTCTGCGATGTCGCGCTGATGCTGGGCGCAGTTCCCCGTGACCCGGCGTGAACGGATCTTGCCTCGGTCGCTCATGAACTTCCGGAGCAGCGGCAGGTCCTTGTAGTCGACCCATTCGACGCCGTCGCGGCACAGCGCACACGGCTTCTTCTTGATCCTTCGCCCGAGATCCTTGGGTGCCCGGCGGGAGGTCCCGCCGCGGTAGTTGCTCCGTGCCATCAGAAAGGCTCCTCGTCGTAGCCGTACGCGGTCGTCTCGTCCTGCCGCGCAGCGGGGGCTCGGGCGGGGGCGGGGGCTGGCCGAGCACCGCCGCGAGGCCCGTCCGAGGGTCCCCGCCGCTCGTTCTTCGTCACCTGCGCGGTCGCCCAGCGCAGCGACGGACCGACCTCGTCCGCGACCACCTCCACCTTCGACCGGCGGTCGCCGTCCGGCGTCTCCCAGCTGCGCTGCTCGAGACGGCCGCAGACGACGACGCGCGCGCCTCGGGTGAGGCTCTCGCTCACGTTCTCCGCCATCTCACGCCAGCAGACGATGTCGAAGAAGCTCGTCTGCTCCTCCCACTCCTGGGTCTGGCGGTTCTGCCAGCGCCGGTTCACCGCCAGCCCGAACGTCGCGGTCGGCTGGCCGGTGTTCGTGAACCGCAGCTCGGGGTCCCTGGTCACGTTGCCCACGAGCGTCACGCTGTTGTCCGGCATGGTGCCTCCTCCTCGCTTCCTTCGCGTCTCGCCACGCCGAGGGTCAACCTGCCGCCGGCGCGGCGGCCTCCGCCGCAGCTTCCGACGGCGCCCCCTCAGACGGCGCCCCCTCAGACGGCGCTGCTCGACCGCCGGGGCCGCGCGAGGCAGGACCCCTCGCACCCTGGCGGGCACGGCCCCCGCCCGACGCGATGCGTGCGGCGACCTTGTCGGGGATGCGGATCACCTTGAAACGCAGCACCTCGTCGGCGAGGGAGAGGAGGCGGTCGATCTCTGCGACCGTGCGCGGCTCTCCGGCGAGCTCGAGGACCACGTAGTAGCCCTCGCGCCGATGCCGCAGCTCGTAGGCGAAGGGCCGGCGGCCCCACCGGTCGACGTGACCAGGCACCCCGTCGCTGGCGCGCACCGTCTCCAAGAGGCGGTCGACGACCGCTTGGATCGCGGGCGGCTCCGCGCCGACGTCGAAGATCACCATCACTTCATACGGCCGCATGCGCGGCTCACCTCCCTCCGGACCAGGTGCACGGTGCACCCGGGCCCCGGTGGTCCGGGGCAGGGCTCATCGATCTGGGCTGCGACCGGCACCATCACCGAACCGGAGCCGGCGTCATCGTAGCCGATCGCCGCCGCTCCCGGTCTCGGGCTCGCCGCTCCCGGTCTCGGGCTCGCCGCTCCCGGTCTCGGGCCCGCCGACCCGCGACGGCCAGCTCAACCCCGTGTCCGGCTCCTGGCTCGGTCGCTCGCCCCCGCGCCGGCGGTCCGGCCGCCCGCGGGGTACCTGCGCAGCAGGTGATGCCACGCACACGCAGGGCACACCTCGACGTCGTAGCAGAGCACCGGCTGGCTGCGGCGCTGCAGGCGCTGCAGCTCGGCCGCCGAGCCCGGGCACCTCCCTCCGGCCGGAAGCCCAGCGCCGAAGACGTAGGTCACCTGCACCGTACGGGCCTCTCCGCAGATGGGGCAGTCGTCGGCGAGCGGGCGGCCGACGTTGCGGGCGGCACGCAGGAGCTCGGGGTGCGCGTCGCAGACGTCGTCGACGCCGACCCGGCCACGGCGAACCTCGCGCACCACAGCGTCACGCACGAGGCGGTACTCCACACGTGCCTCGGGCACAGGGTCCTCCACACGCCGTCGAGCACCGGGCCCCGGGCGGAACGTCACGTCGCGAGGCTACCGCCGGACTGCCGTCGGCACGCAGGTGCCCGGTCCTGCGCCTGAGCTCCCTCGCCCGGGCGCGGCAGCATCCGACCCACCCCGCGATCGACAGCGCGCGTGCATGCGTCGCTATATCGATCCGATATAGTCGGCCTCGTGCTGGACCTGGCGATCCTGGGGCTCCTCGAAGAGCGGGGCGAGCTGCACGGCTACGAGATCCGCCGGCAGCTGCGCGAGGGCCTCGGGCTCCTCGCCAACGTCTCCTTCGGCTCCCTGTACCCCGCGCTCGCACGCCTCGAAGCCGCCGGCGCGGTCGAGGCGACCGAGGTTCCTCTCGTGGCCGACGTCCCGCTCGAGCCGGTCCCGCCGACGGGCTCGCTCAGCGGTGAGCTCGCAGTCCTACGCGCGCGGCGGCGCACCACGCGCCGGAGCCGCGGCCAGCGTGCGCGCAAGGTGTACCGGATCACCGACGCCGGGCGTGCCATGTTCGCCGATCTGCTCGCTGGCTCGGGCCCGACCGACGACTCGCGGAGCTTCGGGCTCCGCCTCGCCTTCGCGCGCCACCTTCCCGCACCCGCGCGGCTCGCGCTGCTCGAGCGGCGAAGGACCCAGCTCGCCGAGCGCCTTGCCGAGATCCGGTCGGCCGGCAGCAGCGGGCTCGACGTCTACGCGCGCTCGGTCGTCGAGCACACCGCGGACGCCCTCGAGCACGACATCGGCTGGCTGGACCGCCTCCTCGAGAGCGAGGGGCTCTCAGCCGGCACGTCCCGCCACGCCACGGGGCGGGCCACCGCGGGCGGCACGTCACGTCACCACAGCCTCGAGTCACCTAGAACGCCCTAGAGCACAGGGCACCCCAGAGCACAGGAGGAATGACCGATGGGCAGCGTACGCGTCGCGATCGCCGGGGTGGGAAACTGCGCCAGCTCGCTCGTGCAGGGCATCTCGTACTACCGGGACGCAGCCGAGGACGACACCGTCCCCGGGCTCATGCACGTCGTGCTCGGCGGCTACCACGTGCGCGACCTCGTTCCCGTGGCCGCGTTCGACGTCGACGCCACGAAGGTCGGAACGGACCTCTCCAAGGCGATCTTCGCGGGGCTGAACAACACCATCCGCTTCGCGGAGGTCGGGGACCTGGGAGTGACCGTGCAACGCGGGCCGACGCTCGACGGCCTCGGCCGCTACTACCGCGAGCTCGTGGAGGAGTCGCCCGAGACCCCCGTCGACGTCGCGGCGGCACTGAGGGACGCCGAGGCCGACGTGCTCGTCGCGTACCTCCCGGTGGGGTCTGAGGAGGCGCAGCGTCACTACGCCGAGGCGTGCCTCGAAGCCAAGGTCGCCTTCGTGAACGCCATCCCCGTCTTCATCGCGTCGGACCCCGAGTGGGCACGCCGCTTCACGGAGGCCGGCGTGCCCGTCGTGGGCGACGACATCAAGAGCCAGGTCGGCGCGACCATCGTCCACCGCGTGCTCACCCGGCTCTTCGAGGACCGCGGGCTCGCGCTCGACCGCACGTACCAGCTGAACGTCGGCGGCAACATGGACTTCCGCAACATGCTCGAGCGCGACCGCCTCGAGTCCAAGAAGGTCTCGAAGACCCAGGCGGTCACGAGCCAGATCGAGCACACCGTGCTGCCCGCCGACGACGTGCACATCGGTCCCTCCGACCACGTGCCGTGGCTCGCCGACCGCAAGTGGGCGTACATCCGCATGGAAGGGCGCAACTTCGGCGACGTCCCCTTGAACCTGGAGCTGAAGCTCGAGGTCTGGGACTCACCGAACTCCGCCGGCGTCATCATCGACGCGCTGCGCTGCGCCAAGCTCGCGCTCGACCGGGGGATCGGCGGACCTCTGGTGGGTCCCTCCGCCTACTTCATGAAGTCGCCGCCGGTGCAGTACCACGACGACGTCGCCTACACGATGGTCGAGGCGTTCGCCGCAGGCGACCGGGGCCCGCGCTGGCCCGAGGCCTCCTCGCCGGAGAGCTGAGCGTTCAGCCGTTCGTCCGGCCGCCGTTCGCGGCGACCAGGCTCCCCCGAGAGGCGCACCACTCGTCGAGCCGCCGGCCCGCCTCCTCCTCGCCAAGCGGCCCTTCGTCGAGCCGCAGCTCGAGGAGGAAGGAGAGCGCCTCTCCCACGAGCGGTCCCGGCGGGATCCCCAGGCGGGCCATCACCTGTGTGCCGTTCAGGTCGGGACGGATCGCGTCGAGCTCCTCCCGCTCGCGCAGCTCGGCGATGCGGCGCTCGAGCTCGTCCATGCGCCGGCCAAGGGCGCGCGCCTTCGCCGCGTTGCGCGTGGTGCAGTCCGAGCGCGTCAGCTCGTTCAGCCGATCGAGCAGGGGCCCTGCGTCCCGCACGTACCTGCGCACCGCGCGGTCGCTCCACCCGAGCCGGTAGGTGTGGAACCGAAGGTGCAGCCTCACCAGCTCGACGACGACGTCGATGTCCTCCTTCGGGTACCGAAGCGCCTCCATGCGCTTGCGCGTCATGCGGGCGCCCACCTCGTCGTGGTGATGGAACGTGACCCCCTCGGGCTCGAACGCCCGCGTCCTCGGCTTGCCCACGTCGTGGAAGAGCGCGGCCAGCCGCAGCAGCCGGTCCGGAGACGTCTTGTCGACGACCGCCAGGGTGTGCGCGAGCACGTCCTTGTGCCGGTGCACGGGGTCCTGTTCGAGGCGGAGCGCGGGAAGCTCGGGAAGGAACTCGTCGGCGAGCCCGGTCTCCACCGCGAACCGCAGCGCCCGGGACGGCCCAGGAGCCGGCAGCACGACGATCTTGTCCAGCTCGTCGCGGATGCGCTCGGGCGACACGATGGCGAGCCGTCCATGGTCCTCGCGCATCGCGTCCACCAGCGCGGCGTCCGGCACCAGGTCGTACGCGGCGGCGAACCGCGCCGCTCGCAGCATCCGCAGGGGATCGTCCTCGAAGGAGACCCGGGGGTCGAGGGGGGTCCTGAGCCGGTGCGCCGCGAGGTCGGCGAGCCCGTCGAAGGGATCGACGAGCCGCAGATCGGGCAGCTCGAGCGCCATCGCGTTGACCGTGAAGTCGCGCCGCGAGAGATCCGTCTCGACGTCGTCGCCGAACGTCACGTCGGGCTTGCGCGAGTCGGGCCGGTAGGCCTCGGCGCGATGGGTGGTGATCTCGTAGGTCCTGCCGCCTGCCTTGCACCCGATGGTCCCGAACCGCTTGCCCTGGGTCCACACGGCCTCTGCCCATCCCCGCACGATGCGCTCGATGTCGTCGGGACGGGCGTTCGTCGTGAGGTCGAAGTCGCTCTGCGCGCCCCCGGCTGCGCCTTCTGCTGTGCCCCCGGCCTGCGGAGATGCCACCGATCGCTCCACGAGCGCATCGCGCACGGATCCGCCGACGAGATAGATGCGGTACCCGGCACTGCGAAAGCGCTCGGCGAGCGCCGAGGTCGCCTCGACGAGCGGGCGGAAGCGCTCGGGGACGTGGGGGGGCTGCACCGGTCCACCGTACCGCCGCGCCGCGCGGGTCCCGAGCGCCGCGCGGGTCCCGAGCGCCGCGCGGGTCCCGAGCGCCGCGCGGGTGCGTGGACTCGAGCGGCGGGAAGTAGCGTCATGCGGTGTCGATGCAGCGCAGCTCGGCCCCCAGCACGGCGCGCCGGGTCGTCGCACTGGCGTGGACCATCGCCCTCGCCAGCCTGGTTCTCGTCGTGCTCGTCACCCCCGCAGCCGGTGCCGCCGGCAGCGCCTCCCAGCGCGCCGCCACATTCGTGCTCGTCGGCCAGACCGAGTGGGTCGTCGCGCCCTCGGGTGCCCCGGCTGGGAGCGCTCCGCCCCCGGCGTCCTTCGACCTCGTGCTCTCCGCTCGCCACGCACCGGCCGACGCGCTGGTCGACGTGGTGCTCTACCCACGGTTGCTCAGCCGCTACGACTTCGCGAACGCGGTTCGCCGCGGCCCTCGGGGCTACCCCCTCTCCAGCACCGCCCCTGCGGCGCTCACACAGCTCCCGCCCGATCCCCACGCCCCGGGCGCCGTCCTCGTCGACCTCTCCGTCGTCCAGGGCGCCGCCAGCACACAGGGCCTGCGCCTCGGACTTGCGTGCGCTCCTCCGACAGGAAGCGGCACATGCACAGGCGTCTACCCCGTGGTCGTCGAGCTCCGGCAGGCTGGCGGGGGTGTGCTGCACCGTTTCACCACCTTCCTCACGTACGTCGCCGGCGCGAGCGCGCACCCGTTGGAGCTCGCCTGGGTCGTCCCCGTCGTCGCTCCGATCTCGCTGGCACCGCATCCCTCAGGACTCGCTCAGGCCATAGAGCCGCTGTCGGCACACGAGGCCCAGGCGCTCGAGATCCTCATCTCCCAGCTCCGTGCGGCGCCGTCGGTCCCGCTCTCCATCGAAGCCTCCCCACAGACCCTCCAGGCGCTGGAGCGCGCCGGCGCGGACGGGCGCGCCGCGGTCGCGACGCTCGCTGCGCTGTCCGCGGACCCCGCGGTCGACGAGGTTCTCGCGCGCCCGTACGTGCCAGTCGACCTCGGCGCGCTCGCCGGCGCGGGCGAGCCGACGGAGATCGTCGCCCAGATGGCCGCCGGCGCCACAGTTCTGCACCACTTCCACGTCGTCACGACCGCGACCCCTTCGCCCTGGATCCAAGACGGCATCGTCGGCAACGACATCGCCGGCGGTCTCGCCCAGGTCCACGCGACCCAGCTCGTGCTCCCGCAGGGAGACCTCGCGCCCACACCGAACGCCACAAGCAGCGGCACCTGGGCGTCGACGTTCTCGCTCACGCTCTCAGAGGGAGGAACGTCCGCGTCGGTCCAGGCGGCAGAGACCGACACCTGGCTCGACGGGCAGTTCACCGCGCTCCCGCACGACCCCGCCCTCGCAGCGACGCAGCTGCTGGCCGATCTCGCCATGGTCCACTTCGAGCGCCCGAACACAGTCGCGGTCCGGGGCTTGGTCGCGGTGCCTCCTCAGCGCTGGCTGGCCAACCCGGTCTTCGACCAGGTGCTCCTCGCCGGGCTGACCCACAACCCGACGGTCGAGCCCGTGACGCTCTCGCACTTCTTCTCGACCGTCACCCCGGCGGGACCGCGCCAGCTTGCCCGACCCGGACCCGGACCGGTCATCGCCCGCGCGCAGGCGCGCGCGCTGTCACGCGCGCGCCTGCGCCTCACGAGCTTCGACGGCGCGGTCACAGGCCGCCCGCCCCAGGTGGAAGCCGGGCTCGACGACCTCCTCCTCGCCTCGGAGACAGAGGCGCTCTCGGCGAGCCTCCGGGCTCGGGGGGTCTCCACGGTCGAACGGCTCCTCGACAAGCAGCTCCACCTGGTCAAGTTCGCCACGGAGACCACCTACACCCTCACCGCCCGCACAGGCGTGATCCCCATCACCGTGGTGTCCGGAGCGAAGTACACCGTCTTGGGGAGACTGTCGGTCAGTGGCAACAAGTTCCTGTTCCCCCACCACGGGACACGCCGGATCATCCGGATCGACCACGCGACGAACGCCTCGCGCGTAGACGTCGAGGCGCGCAGCTCGGGGGACCTGCCACTCCACGTGACCCTCACCTCGCCCGATGGCCGGTTGGTCTTCGCGCGCACGCTGCTCACCGTCCGCTCGACTGCCACGTCCCTCGTCGGCATCGTGCTGACCGCGGTCGCGCTGGCGATCCTCCTCGCGTGGTGGGCGCGCACCTGGTGGTCCGGCCGGCGCAGGAGGCGCTCCGGGCACGCCAGGACACCGGATCCCGGCAGGGCGGCGGCGTGACGCGACAGGGCCTTCGCCGACGCGCACGGCCCCCGGCGCACGCCGCCCTCTCCGGCGCCGGCGTGGGCAGCGGGCCCCAGGGGTCAGCGTCCTCCCAGGAGCCACCTGATGCAGCGGCCGGCTCCGCCGCGGCGTCCGGCGCTCCCGCCGGCGCGACGGGGGGTCCAGGAACGAGCGCGGCACCCGGCGGCGTCCATCTCCGCCGGGCGGCCGCGTGGATGGCTGCAGGCACCGCGGTATCCCGGGTCACGGGGCTCCTTCGGATCATCGCCCTCGCCTACGCGCTCGGCCTCACCCATCTCGCCGACGCCTACAACCTCGCCAACACGACGCCCAACATGATCTATGACGTCGTGCTCGGCGGCATCCTCGCCGCCACGTTCATCCCCATCTTCGTGGACCGCCTCGCCACGCGCGACGAACGCGAAGCGTGGCGGGCGATCTCGGCGATCACGACGGTCGCGGTCGTCGTGCTCGTGGTCATGACGGTCGTCTTCTGGGTGCTCGCACCCCAGGTGATCGGCGCGTACACCGCGTTCGACCACGCGTCGGGGGGCAGCGCCCGCACGCTCGCGCAGGAAAAAAGCGTCGCGACGACCTTGCTCAGGTGGTTCGTGCCACAGGTCGCCCTCTACGGCGTCATCTCGCTCATGGCCGCGCTCCTCAACACCCGACGGCGATTCGCCGCGCCGATGTGGGTCCCCATCGCCAACAACGCCGTGGTGATCGGCGTGTGCCTGTGGTTCCACGCGCTCGTGCCGAGGTTCCCCTCGCTCACATCGGTGAGCGGCCACGGCGGCGACCTCGTCCTCCTCGGGCTCGGGACCACCGCCGGCGTCCTCCTCCAGGCGCTCGCGCTCCTCCCGGCGCTCCGCGGCATCGGGCTCGGGCGCCTCCGATGGCACTGGGAGCCCAGGCACGAGGCCGTCCGCACCGTCGTGCGGCTCGGATCGTGGACCTTCGGCTTCGTCGTGGCGAACCAGGTCGCGCTCTACGTCGTCCTCGCCCTCGCCGTGGGCGCGAAGGGCACAGGACCGCTGTCGTCCTACACGTACGCGTACACCTTCTTGCAGATGCCCTACGCGGTGGTCGCGGTGTCGATCATGAGCGCGGTCACCCCAGACCTCGCCGAGCGCTGGGCGACGGGGGACAACGCGGGGTTCCGCCGGCGTCTCACGGGCGGGCTGCGCGCCACGCTTGCCGTGATCCTTCCGTCGGCGATGGGCATGCTGATCCTCGCCCACCCCGCCGTGGCGCTCCTCCTCGGGCACGGCAGCACGCCGGCGGCCGCCACCGGCACCACCGGAGCCGCGCTCGCGATGTTCTCGCTCGGCTTGCCCGGGTTCTGCACCTACCTCTACGTCGTACGCGTGCTCCAGGCGATGCAGCGGACCAAGGTGGCCTTCTACCTCTACGTGGTGGAGAACGGTCTCAACATCGTCCTCGCGGTCGTTCTCGTCGGTCCGCTGGGCATACGCGGCCTCGCCCTCTCCTTGTCGATCGCCTACAGCGTCGCGGCGCTGTGCGGCATCGTCGTCCTCCGGCGGTGGCTCGGCGCGCTCGGGGGACCCAGGGCGTGGGCCCCCCTGCGGCGTGCAGCGGGAGCGACGATCGTGATGGGCGCGGTCGTGCTGGTCGTCTCCAACGTGTCGGGTACCCAGCACGGGCTCGGGCTGCTCCTCCGGGTCGCTGCCGCCATGGCCGCGGGGGGCGCCGTCTACGCCGGCATGGGCGCGCTGCTCGGCGGGCGTCATCGGCCCTTCGCGCTCTTGACCGGTGAGCCGACGGGTCGCGGCGCTTCGACAGGCACAGCCCGCCCTACAGGCACAGCCTTCGACGGCGACGACGTCGGGGCGGGCGCAGGGCTCGGCGCTGCCTGGGGTGACCCGCGCACCCCGGTCAACACCGGGCCACGCATCAGGATCGTGCCGGCGCCGGGCACCCCGCACGCGCGGCCCACGTCTGCGGGCAGGGCGGGCCCCGCGCTCACGGCGCCGTCGCAGCCTCCTGCAACCCGCGACTCGAACCGCGCACGCATGTCACAGCCCGGTGCCACCGCCGACGGCAACGACGACGACCCGGGCGAGCGCCGCTGGGTGGGCGGCACGAGGACGACGCTGCGCAGCCGGCCCCCGCGCTAAGTTGCTCCCGCCCGCGAGACCGCCGGACGAGCCGCCGGTCGGGCCCGACACGACCTGGAAGCGAGGAGGGGCACGTGCCAGGAGTCCGCGTCGTCACCGACAGCGCGTGTGACCTCTCCGACGAGCTCGCCGGCCGCTACGGCATCGACGTCGTCCCCCTCACCATCCGCTTCGGCGACGAGGAGCTGCTCGACCGCCGCGACCTCTCCCCCGCCGAGTTCTGGCGCCGGTGCAAGGAGTCGGCCTCCCTGCCCGAGACCTCGGCACCGCCACCCGGTGCCTTTCGCGCGGCCTACGAGCACGCCGCCGCCTCGGGCGCCGACGGCGTGCTCTGCCTGACCCTGTCGTCAGGGGTCTCGGCCACCTACCAGGCCGCACTCGCAGGCGCCGCTGCGTTGGCAGACCAGATGCCGGTGGTGGTCGTGGACACGCGATCCCTCACGATGGGCCAGGGCCTCATGTGCATCGCCGCTGCCGAGCTCGCCTCCTCAGGCGCCGAGCTCGACGATGTCGTCGCTCTCGCGCGCGACCTCGTCGACCGCACGCACGTGCTCGGCGTCGTCGGGACGCTGGAGCACCTGCAGCGCGGGGGGCGTATCGGTGGCGCCGCCGCGCTGGTCGGCTCGCTCCTCTCCATCAAGCCGGTCATCGAGGTGCGCAGCGGCGTCGTCGAGCAGGAGTCCAGGCAGCGTACGCGCGGCCGTGCGCTCGACTACCTGATCGCCAAGATCGCGGCCGAAGCCCCGCTCGAGCGCCTGGCGGTGTGCGATGGAGCTGCGCCGGACATCGACGCGGTCGTCGAGCGGCTCCGCCCGGTCGAGGTCGACCACGAGCTGGTCGTCACCGACCTCGGCCCGGTGGTCGGCACCCACTCGGGACCCGGTGCGATCGCCATCTGCTACCAGCTTCGGGCCGCGCGCTGACCGCCACCGGTAGGCTTGCGGACATGAGCGAAGCGCAGGAGACGCCGAACGAACCGGAGACGCCGACCGCCGCTGCGGCCCGGATCGCCGGGCACCTTCCTCCGGGGGTCGGCGCCGCAGCGGCAGAAGCAGCCGCCGAGCTGCCCCGCAGGGCGGCCGACGTGGTGCAGCTCGTCGTCGACACCATCCACGACAAGGCGGTCCGCCCGATCGTCCTTGTCACCAGGGCGCTCGTGTTCGGGCTTCTCGTCGCCGCCCTGGGCACCGTGCTGGTCGTGGTCGGCTCCATCGCGCTGCTGCGCATCTTCGACGTGTACGTCTTCGGCCGTCAGGTCTGGCTGAGCTACATCGTGCTCGGCGGCGCGCTGACGCTCGCGGGGCTCGCGGCCTGGACGCGCCGCACGGCGCCGGCTCGAGCCCGCTGAACGGCCGATGACTGCGCACGCGAAGGTCCTGATCGCAGGTTCGGGCCCGGCGGGGCTGACCGCCGCGGTGTACACGGCGCGCGCGCAGCTGGCCCCCGTCGTCGTGGAGGGTGAGCCCTCGTCGACGAGCGACCAGCCGGGCGGGCAGCTCATGCTCACCACCGAGATCGAGAACTTCCCCG
>JAJZVL010000110.1 GCA_021845725.1 Actinomycetes bacterium
GGGGCCCTGCTCGTCCCCCACCTGCTCGCCTCGGTCGGGATCAGCGGGGTCATGGGGATCATGGCGGCGGTGTCGGTGGTCGGCATCGGCCTCACCCTGGTCGCCCTGCCCGAGCCCAAGGGACAGACCCTCGAGTCGGCCTCGGCCGAGATCGCACCCGAGCCGGCGGTCGCCGCCGAACCCGCGTCCGAGCAAGACGTTCCCATCGAACCGGCGCCCGAGCTACCCGTTCCCGAGCAGCTGGTCGGGAACGTCCCGGAGGAGAGCCCCAGCCCCGGTCCGACGACTGCCGACTGTACGGAGCCGCCGACGCGCGCGAGCTCGGTCCGGGCGTAGGCGCCAACCTCAGCGCCTTGCCTCCCCAGCGCACCCCTCCCTCCTTCGAGAGTGGCGGGATGCGCGAGCGGCCCTGTTGCTCGCGCCGCTCGCAGCTAGCGCCCGCGGCGCCTCCGCGACCGAGACGAGCGCTTCGCCTGGGCCGTCCGTTCACCTGGTGCACGCCGGGTCGGTGCGGCGCCGTCGCGGTCACCGGGCGTGGGAGCGACGCGAGGCTCACCCTGGCGAAAGCGAGCACTGTCGTCGGCGACGGTGAGGGAAGGGATGTCGGGCGACGACACTCCGCCCACAAGCCCGAGCCTTCGCTGCAGGATCTTCGTCGCGGCGAGATGCTCGCTCCCGATCAACGACACGACGATCCCGTCAGCACCCGCGCGACCGGTACGGCCCGACCGGTGGACGTAGTCGGTGTGGTCGGTTGGCGGGTCGAAGTGCACCACGAGCGGAACCGCATCGACGTGGATGCCGCGCGCCGCGATGTCCGTGGCAACGAGCGCATCGAGCCGGCCGGCGCGAAACGCAGCGAGCGCTCGCTCGCGCTGGCTCTGGCTGCGGTTGCCGTGGATGGCCGCCGATGCCAGGCCTGATCGGGCGAGGCGGTCCGACAGGCGGTCCGCACCACGCTTCGTACGGCAGAAGACCACGGCCGGGCCGTTGGCGCTGACCGCCTCGGTCGTCACGGCGACACGGTCATGGGATTCGACGCGCCAGAAGTGGTGTGACACGTCTCCACGGTCGGCGTCGGCGAGCTCCACGTCGTGGCGCACCGGGTCGTGCTGGTAGTCGCGGATCAGCGCGTCGACCGGACCGTCCAAGGTCGCGGAGAAGAGCAGCGTCTGGCGCGACGGGCTGGTCTTGTCGACGAGGCGGCGGACCGCTGGCAGAAATCCCATGTCGGCCATCCGGTCCGCCTCGTCGATCACCACCATGACCACGTGCGAAAGGTCGGCCGAACCCCGTTGGACCAGGTCGGTCAGCCTCCCGGGGCACGCCACGAGCACGTCGACGCCGGCTCGCAGGGCTGCCAGCTGCTCCTTGTACCCGACGCCGCCGTAGATCGAGGCCACCCGGCAGCCGATCGCCGCAGCCAAGGGCGCGACGACCTCTTCGATCTGAGCTGCGAGCTCACGAGTGGGGACCAGGACGAGCGCTGACGGATGCCGGCGGCCCCGCCGCTCGCCCCGAGGCATGGCCGCGAGTCGCGACAGCGCTGCCAGCCCGAACGCGAGCGTCTTCCCGGCCCCGGTCGGGGCCCTGCCGGAGACGTCACGGCCGGCGAGGCTGTCGGGCAAGGTCGCCGCCTGGATCGGGAAGGGGGTCGTGATCCCCTGCTGCTCGAGGGCAGCCGACAGCTCCAGAGGAACGCCGAGATCCGAGAAACGGGCAGGCGCGAAGGACGGGGAAGGTGTGCTCATGAGGCTCCAGTCGGTCAGGGGAAGGGGATGGCCGACTCGATGTGAGGTCTCGTGGGCCCGGCGGGCACCAGATGGCCAGCCACCGCAGGCAGCGCCCGCGGCATCGAATGGAGCATAGCCGAAGTCCGCCGACTGCCGAACGAGCCGATTCGAGTAACCTCGCGCCACGCGCATCGCTGGCGACGTGCCCGGGTTCGTCGGCGAAGGAAAGGGAGCACCGTGCAGCGCTCGGTTGCGTGTCCCTGCGATCCGCCGGGCTCGTGAGATGAGGGCCGTGCCCAACAAGCCTGCGCAGATGCCCGAAGAGGACCTCGTCCGCCTGTACCTGAGCGACGTAGGCCGGCATCGACTGCTGACCAAGGACGATGAGGCCCGCCTGGCCCAGGCGGCTGAGGCCGGGCGTCAGGCTCACGCCGAGCTCGCGTCGGGAGGGAAGCTCACTCCGGCTCGGGTCCGCGAGCTCCGCCGCCTGGTGCGGACCGGCGACGCCGCCGTGGAGACGTTCGTCAACGGCAACCTCCGCCTGGTCGTATCGATCGCCAAGAGGTACCAGGCATCGGACCTCCCCCTGCTCGATCTCGTCCAGGAGGGCAACCTCGGGCTCATCCACGCCGTCGAGAAGTTCGACTGGCGCAAGGGCTTCAAGTTCTCCACCTACGCGACCTGGTGGATCCGCCAGGCGATCACGCGTGGCATCGCCAATGGCGCCCGGACGATCCGCCTCCCCGTGCATGCCAGCGATCTCCTGAACCAAGTCACCAAGGCTCGTGCCCGGCTCGAGGCCCAGCTCGGGCGCAGGCCAAGTGTGACCGAGCTGGCCGCCGATCTCGACGTCGCCGTGGAGCGGGTGGTCGAGATCCTCCGCCACGCGACCACGCCGGCGTCGCTGTCCGAACCGCTCCGCCATGACAGCGACGCCGAGCTGGGTGACCTGGTCGAAGACCACGGCGCGGTCTCGCCGTCCGACGCCGCTACAGCCAGCCTGCTCCCAGGCCTGGTGAAGACCATGCTGGCTGACCTCGATGACCGGGAGCGTGAGATCATACGGCTGCGCTTCGGCCTCGACCACGGTGAGCCGCGTACCCTTGAAGAGGTCGGTGCCCGCTTCGGCCTCACCCGTGAGCGAATCCGCCAGATCGAGGCACGAGCCATGTCCAAGCTGCGCCATCCCACCGTCGATCAGGGCGTGCGCGAGCTGCTGACCAGCTGAGCCCAGGATGGGGCTCGCGACGCACGACCTGGACGGCACAACGGATCGAGATCGTGCGACCTCCCAGCGCACGAGCAGCCAGACCAGGCTGCTACGCTCGTCTCGTCGCCTGCCGTCGGCTGGCGTGGCCTGTTCGAGAGCTCCCCGAGTCGGCCCGATTCGAACGGAGCTCGTCGTGCATCGTCCTTTCCCCGGCTCGTCCCGGGACCTGCGCCAGGAGGCGCCGCCGGGCGATGCCGTCGCGGCGGCAAACGTCTCGTCGCCTGCGACCAGGAAGACGGCATTGCGACATGGCAGCCCGGTCCGGTGCCACCGTGCCTAGACGCACGCACACCACGATGCCGCAGCGACGTTCGACATCGGCCCCCGAGCGAAGCAGGCCCGCACGGCGCCAGCGCCCGGCGACCCGAGAGGTCGACGCCCAGGCTCTCGCGCTGCGAGAGAGCGGCAGCTCCTACTCGGCGATCGCCCGCCGCCTGGAGCTCGGACGCGCGGTCGACGCTCATCGAAGCTTCGTACGCGCGCTCGGGGCGCACGAGGGCACCGAGCGCCAGCGCCTCATCGACAACGAGGAGGCGCGCCTCGACCTGCTCGAGCGCCGGATCCGTGAAAGGGATGCCGCCGATCCCGAGAAGGTCACGCGTCGCCTGATGGGCGTGGACAAGCTCCGCGAGGCCATCCGCCGGTGACGCTGAACGACGCGGAGCCCACCTGCGCGATCTGCGGCGCCCCGGCGACTGAGACGGTCGAGCCGGCGCGCAGGACGCTGGCTCGCGGGCTCGACCCCTCCGACCCGTCGTACTCGGTCACCGTCATCCTCCCCGACATCGCGCTGTGCGCAGTGCACACCCTCGACCTGCGCAACGGAGGGCTTTTCGTGGGATGGTGCGACGATCCGCGATGTCGGATCTACGGGGAGATCGGCGAGCCGTCACCCTGCGGGGACCCATACACGAAGGTCGGCGCGCGCAACCGCGCCTGACCTGTTCGCCCCGGCGATCGGCGGAGCAACGACAAGAACACACTGCAGCAGACGAAATCTGAGAGACAAGACATCTCAGGGAAAAAAGAAGAGAAGAGAAAGATCAAGGACATGGCAACCGGAACGGTGAAGTTCTTCAACAGCGAAAAAGGGTTCGGGTTCATCACCCCGACCAGCGGGGGCAAGGACGTCTTCGTCCACTACTCCAACGTGGTGGGTGAAGGGTACAAGAGCCTCGAGGAAGGTCAGCAGGTCGAGTTCGACCTGGCCCAAGGGCGCAAAGGACCCGAGGCGCAGAACGTCCGGGTCGTCTAGCCGCTCTGACCGGTAGCCTGCTCCTTCGGCTCGAAGCGGGCTACCGGTCCACGGCGCGGGTGGGTCACCAGAACCTCTTGCCGGTGTCGGCAACGAGGGCTGGCAGGACCACACTGCGCACGAACAGTGCGTCGAGAAGGACCCCGGCAGCGACCACCAGGCCAATCTCCCTCGTGGGGATGAGCGGCGAGACGAAGAGCGCCCCAAACGTTCCAGCGAGGATCAGCCCTGCTGCGCTGAGAACGACGCCCGTCGCTGCGACCGCTCGCTCGACCGCCTGCGCCTGCCCCCGGTCGAGTTCTTCACGCGTGCGGGACATGAGGAAGATGTTGTAGTCGGCCCCGAGCGACATGAGGAACACCAGACCGAGGACTGGCACGCTCGGATCAATCCCCGGCCAGTGGAAGACAGGCCCCGAGACCATCGCGACCAAGCCCAGGACCGCGCCATAGGACGCGATGACCGTTGCTGCGACCAGGAACGGACCCGCAATGGCCCGTAACAGGAGCCCGAGGACCACGACCGTTACGGCCAGCACTGCCAGACCCACGACGAAGAAGTCACGAAGTGACGTGCTCGCGGTGTCGATGTCCTGGGCAGTCTGGCCTCCGACCAGCGCTCGAGACCCCACCGCGCGCCCGAGGCGATGACGCAACGCGAACACCGGCGCCATTCCTCGAGCCCCGAGCGGGGGCGCGCGGAACACCACGTCGAAAGCTGAGAGCTTCCCCCGGCTCGTCGGACGGCCCACGATCAGTACCCCCGGAGAGCGCCGAGCGGCGTGGAGCGCAGCGGGAAGGGCGGCCTGTGTCCGGACGACAACGAACGCTGGCGCGGTGATGCCCTCGGGGAAACCCCCTGAAAGGAGGCGCATTTCCTCGACGGACGGCGCCGAGGCGGGTAGGTCGTTCACCGTGGTCACGTGCGTGTGCAACTGGGTGATCCCGAGCGCCATGAGCGCGAGGAGCGAGATCCCTCCGATCCACACGACCCTCGGGTGCCGCACCACTCCCCCGGCGATCGCACGCCACACCCGGCCGGGCATCGGACGTGCAGCGGCGGCGCCGGGGACGATCGGCCAGAAGATCCGCCGCCCGGCGGCGAGAAGCATCGCGGGATAAGCGGTCAGCATCGCCACGAGCGTGGAGGCGACTCCGAGCATGCCCACGAGCGCGAAGCCGTGCGTCACGCCGTCCTCGGCGAGCAGCAGGCACGCCAGACCTGCGATCACCGTCATCGCCGAGGCGCCGATCGCGGGCGCGGCCCGTCTCCAGGCGATGGCGAGCGCCGCGGCGTCGCTGCGCCCTCGGCCGAGCTCTTCTCTGTAGCGAGACGTAAGGAGCAGTGCGTAGTCCGTCCCCACGCCGAAGACGAGGACCGTGAGCAACCCGGTGCTCTCTCCGGTCACCGCCACGACGTGCGCGACGAGATAGGTCGCTTCGTTCACGAGGAGCTCGGCGATGCCGACGGCGGCAAGCGGCAGGAGCCACGCCACTGGACTGCGATAGTTCACGATCAGCAGGACGGTCACGAGCAAGGCCGTGACCACGACAAGCGTCGTGTCCACGCCGGCAAGGGAACCGAGGAGGTCGGTCTCGAATG
>JAJZVL010000111.1 GCA_021845725.1 Actinomycetes bacterium
GATCTCGACCTGCTCGGTGCAGACCACCGACCAGCCGCCCTCCGCCTTCACGCGGCGCATGGCCGCGTGCGCGCTCGGGTCCCTGTAGCCCATCCCGTTGCAGTGGGGGACCTGGACGAACCGGTTCTTCGTTCGAACCGGCCCGAGCTGCACCGGCTCGAACAGCACGTCGAAGCGTTGCTCGCGCACCCTCTACCTCGGTTCCTCGCCGAGCGCAACAGGCGCGGCCGGCACTGACGTGCCCAGCGCAGCCGGGGTGCCCAGTGCAGCCGGGGTGCCCAGCCACGAGCTCCCGAGGTTCGCGGCGACCACGAGCAAGAGCGCGCCGATCTCGAGCGCCGAAAGGCGCTGGCCCAGGATCGCGAAGCCCGCGAGTGCGGCGACAACCGGAGAGATGCTGACGAGGATCCCGAAGGCGCGGGGAGTCGCACGGCGGAGCGCGGCCAGCTCACAGGAGTAGGGGATGGCCGACGACAAGAGGGCGACCGCCGCGCCGACTCCCAGCACGGCAGGGCGAAGGAGCGCTGCGCCGGTGCGCACGATACCGACAGGGACGACCACGACGGCTCCAATCGTCATCGCAACAGCGAGGCCAGTGGTTCCCTCGATTCGCTTGCCGGTCTCTTTGTTGAGGAGGATGTAGGCGGCCCAGCAGGATCCGGCGAGCGCGGCGAAGCCGACGCCGGCGATGTCGAGATGGCGGAGCGTCCCGAACAGGCTGCCAGCTGCGAGCAGGAGGGTCCCGGTCGCGGCCAAGACGGCCCACAGCCCGTCGGCCCACCGCCGGGATCCCGCGAGCGCGATCGTGAGCGGCCCGACGAACTCGACGGTGACGGCCACCCCCAGCGGGATCCGTTCGATGGACTCGTAGAAGGAGAAGTTCATCCCGGCGAGCGCGAGGCCGAAGGCGCAGACGACGGCGAGGTCGCTCCGGTTCACCGGGTGGAGCAACCGTCGCAGCTCCTGGCGACGGGGGTGTGCTGCCGCGACCAGCGCAGCAGCCGCGAAGACCAGGCGCAACGTCAGCGTCCCTGCGGGGCCGACCTGGGCGATCAGCTTCGTGGCGAGCGCTGCCCCGGACTGGCCCGAGATGCTGCCCATCAGGACAAGTGCCGCAGCGGGGGACCGGAAGCCGGAGCTGGAGTGCGGGAGGGTCGGCGTGCGCATCGAGGAAGCGGGGGTCGTGCCGACGCCGGCGCCAATGGGCTTCCGGTGAGGTCGGCGGTGCCACTCACCGTAGCGGCACTCCGAGGGCGGACGTAAGGTTCGCGCCCCGATAACCTGGTCATCATGTGGTCGGCACTCCGACAGACGTCCTCTGTCGGGGAGGGCCGAAGCGGAGGGACCGACAGGTGACCGAGCAAGAGACGCGATCCGGTCAGTCGCCGAGATCGCGGTCTGCGGCGGGTACGAGTCAGCGGCTTGGCCAGGGGTCGGGGACGGGGGCGCCGCGACGGGAGGGAGGAAGCTAGGCCATGGGGGCACTGGACGGGCGTGTGGCGATCGTCACCGGAGCCGGACGCGGGATCGGGCGTGAGCACGCGCTGCTCTTCGCGGCGGAAGGGGCGAAGGTCGTCGTCAACGATCACGGAGGCGG
This sequence comes from Actinomycetes bacterium, assembly GCA_021845725.1. Lineage (GTDB taxonomy): Bacteria > Actinomycetota > Acidimicrobiia > Acidimicrobiales > RAAP-2 > JAJYVT01. The sequence continues at coordinate 1,598 of JAJZVL010000111.1, forward strand.
GGTCCAAGGATCCGGCGAGGCCGGCTCGCCGGCCGAACAGGTCGTTGACGAGATCGAGGCGCTCGGGGGGAAGGCCGTCGCGAACACCGACGACGTCGCCGACTGGGAGGGAGGAAGGCGGCTCGTCGAGTGCGCGCTCGAAACGTTCGGCGACTTGCACGTGCTCGTCAACAATGCGGGGATCCTGCGCGACCGGATGATCGTGAACATGACCGAGGACGACTGGGACAGCGTTCTGCGCGTGCACCTGAAAGGCCACTTCGTTCCGACGCGCCACGCTGCCACGTACTGGCGGGAGCGGACGAAGGCGGGCGAGGAGGTGCGGGCTAGCATCGTGAACACCTCGTCGACTTCGGGTCTCCTGGGCAATCCTGGTCAAGCCAACTACGGCGCGGCGAAAGCCGGCATCGCGGCGTTCAGCGTCATCGCCGCGCATGAGCTCGGACGCTATGGTGTCCGCGTCAACGCGATCGCCCCGGCCGCCCGCACGCGGATGACCGAGCTCACCCCCGGTCTTTCGGACATCGTGAAGGCCCCCGCGGACCCGTCCCAGTTCGACATATGGGACCCCGCCAACGTCTCGCCGCTCGTGGCCTACCTGGCGACGGAACGCTGCCCGCTCACGGGGCGAGTCTTCTTCGTACAGGGCGGGACCGTGCGCAACTTCCAGAACTGGACGATGACCGAGGCGATCGATCGCCCGTCTCGCTGGACGGTCGAAGAGCTCGAGCTGGAGATGCCCAAGCTCTCCCCTGCGGAGGCTGCGGAGGCTGCGGAGGCTGCGGAGGGGCGGGGATAGCCCGCCGCCGGCGGCGCGCGGTCGACCAGCTGCGAGACAGGTGAGACAGGGCGGTGGCGCTTCACGCAGGGCGCGTCGTGTGACGCTCGGTCTTCGAGCGTCACTCCGTGATCGAGCGCAGCCGGTCGGCCATCGCCTCGGCGTGCTCGTCCGGAGCCGTCGCCTGGAAGGCCATGAGCTTTGACATATCCCCTTCGACGCGGATCTTTCCTGCCATGAACGCCTGCATGCCTGCCTGGGGATTGCGTTCGACGAGGAGCGCCTTGGCCGTGCGGTAGTCGAGCGTGACCGTCAGGTCCGCGTCGTCGACGTGGCCCTTGTCGATGTCGAGCTCGCCGCGCGTCGTATCCATATGAGCCTCGAGATCCCCGTCTCCGAAGGGGATCTCGGTCACCACGAGGTTCATTCGCACCCGGTGGTCGATCGCAGGAGATCTCTCCTGGAACTCCGCACGGATCGCGTGAGCTTCCTCGATCCACTTGTCACTCAGGAATGGGTAGGGCATCGAGCCTCCTTGCGGTCCTCCGGGCCGCGGTTGCACTGCCGCCAGAGGTTACGGCCTGCTCGGAGGAGCCGAGCGCGTCACGTCGATAGAGTCCGGGGGATGCCTTCTGCGATCATGCCCGGCGCGGAGCCGTTCTCCGCTGCTGGCGGTCCCGTCGGCGCCCTGCTCGTCCACGGCTTCTGCGGGAGCCCGTTCAGCATGCGGCGCACCGCTGAGCGCCTCGCCGACAGGGGGCTGACCGTCGAGGCTCCCCTGCTCCCCGGCCACGGGACCGCGATCGAGGATCTGGTGCCCCTTGGCTGGTCCGACTGGTCGTCGGCGGTCGAGGAGGTCTACCTCGGGCTTCGTGCGCGCTGCTCCCGGGTGGCGGTCGTCGGCCATTCCATGGGAGGGACGCTCGCCTGCTGGCTCGCCGAGCGGCACCCATGCCTTCGCGGCATCGCGGTGGTGAATCCCCTGGTGCAGCCCTTCGACGGCGAGCTGCGGGCCGGAGCCAGGATGCTCCTCGAGGGGGGAATTGCCATCTGGAAAGGCGAGCCGCCCGACACCGCCGATCCGACGGCCTCGTTCCCCACCTACGATGGCACGCCGCTCGCGGCCTTCGTGTCGCTCGACGAGGGTGTCGAGGAGGTTGCGTCCGGGCTCGACCGCATCACGTGCCCGGTGCTGTGCATCTCGAGCAGGAAGGACCATGTCGTGCCTCCGGCCAACGGCGACCTGCTCGTCTCGTCGGCGGGCGGTCCTTCCGAACGCGTGTGGATCGAGCGGAGCTACCACAATGCGATGGTGGACTTCGATCACGAAGAGGTCGAACGGCGCATCGAGGCGTTCGTCGTGTCGGTGACCTCGGAGCCAGGTGAGGAGGAGACATGACCGAGCCGCCTTCGCTGGGCCGTGACGACGTCGCCCACGTCGCCCGGCTTGCGCGCCTCGCGCTGGGCGAGGACGAGCTCGAGACGTTCACGAACCAGCTCGCCCGGGTGATCGAGCATGCTCGGGACGTCGCCGCCCTGGACGTCGAAGGCGTCCCGCCGACCACCCACGCCCTCCCGGTGTGCAACGTCCTGCGTGCAGACGATCCTCGCCCGGGGCTCGATCACGAGGAGGTCCTGGCTGCCGCGCCCGCGACGGAGGACGGGAGGTTCAAGGTGCCGCGGATCGTGGGGGAGGCACCGTGACCCCGATTGCCGCCGGGAGCGCGCTCGATGTCGCCCGAGCGGTCAGGGGCGGGGAGCGGACGGCGAGGTCGGTCACGGAGGCTGCGCTCGAGGCGATCGCTGCTCGCGAGCCCGAGCTCCACGCCTTCCTCCACGTCGCTGCCGACGAGGCCAGGGTGGCCGCGGACGCGGTCGACGACGCGCTGCGCGCCGGGCGCGATCCCGGGCCCTTGGCCGGCGTCCCCGTCGCGCTCAAGGACAACCTGTGCACGCGCGGCATCCCCACGACGTGCGCATCGAAGATCCTCGAGGGCTGGCGCCCGCCGTACGACGCGACCGTGGTGGTCCGCCTCCGCGAAGCCGGGGCGATCGTGGTCGGCAAGACCAACCTCGACGAGTTCGCCATGGGCTCGTCGACGGAGAATTCCTGCAAGGGTCCGACGTACCACCCGATCGACCCGACCCGGGTCCCCGGAGGATCGTCGGGAGGGTCGGCAGCCGCCGTGGGCGCGGGGCTCGTCCCGCTCGCCCTCGGCTCCGACACGGGAGGGTCGGTTCGCCAGCCCGCCGCGCTGTGCGGCACGGTCGGGATGAAGCCAACCTACGGGCTCGTGTCCCGCTACGGGCTCGTCGCCTTCGCGAGCTCCCTCGATCAGATCGGCCCGTTCGCAGGATCGGTGGCTGACGCGGCGCTCCTGCTCGAGGTGATCGCGGGCCACGATCCGCTCGACAGCACCTCGCTCGACCACCCGGTCCCGCAGGTCGGCCGGTCGCTCGACGCTGGCGTCGAGGGCATGCGCGTGGGCCTCGTCGATGAGCTGGTCAACGACATCGCCCCAGACGTCGCGCGCCGCGTCCGGGAGGCGGCCGAGGAGCTGGCCAAGGCGGGGGCGGTCGTCGAGGAGATCGCCGTTCCCGAGATGCGCCTCGGGCTCTCTGCGTACTACCTGATCGCACCGGCGGAGGCGTCGTCGAACCTCGCCCGCTACGACGGAGTTCGCTACGGATTGCGCGTGGAGGCTCCGGACGTGGCGGCGATGAACGTCGCGACGCGTACGGCCGGCTTCGGCCCCGAGGTGAAGCGCCGAATCATGCTCGGAACGTACGCGTTGTCTGCCGGCTACTACGACGCCTACTACGGCAAAGCCCAGCGCGCGCGTACGCTCATCGTCCGTGCGCTGGACCGTGCGTACGAGCGGTTCGACGTCCTGCTCGGTGCGACGGCACCGTCGACCGCATTCGCCGTCGGCGAGCGAACTGCCGATCCGCTGACGATGTACATGTCCGATGTCTGCACGATCCCTTCCAACCTCGCAGGGCATCCCGCTATGAGCGTCCCGTTCGGCATCGGAGACGACGGGCTGCCCGTGGGCGTGCAGGTCCTTGCGCCCGCGCTCGGCGAGGAGCGGATGTTCCAGGTTGCCGCTGCCCTCGAACGCGCGGCAGGAGCGAGGTGGCGATGAGCGTGGACGCCGGTACGCCGGGCGACACGGCGTGGGAGACGGTCGTCGGGCTCGAGGTCCACTGCGAGCTCAGGACCCGAACGAAGCTCTTCTGCTCGTGCAAGAACGCTTTCGGTGACGAGCCCAACACGAACGTCTGCCCGGTGTGCCTCGGGCTCCCGGGGTCCCTTCCTGTGCTCAATGCCTTCGCCGTCGAGCTCGCGATGCGCATCGGGACTGCGCTGCACTGCGAGGTGAGGCCGTCGATCTTCCACCGGAAGAACTACTTCTATCCCGATATGCCGAAGGACTACCAGATCA
>JAJZVL010000035.1 GCA_021845725.1 Actinomycetes bacterium
GCGCTGCCGCGATGGCGAAGCTGCCGAGCTCCATCGGGCTGAACGACGCGAGGGCACCGGAGAGCTTCCCGATGGGGGTGCGAGCACCTGCGACGATGACCGATCCGGGCATGGCTGACCTCCGGCGTCGCACCGGCGAGCTCGTCGCCGGTGGAGATGAGATGGGAAATGAAACGGGCGCTCGGAGCGCCGGCTCTTCATGATTCTACGGGCTCGGGGTAACGTCACGGCGATGAGCGAGATCCTCCAGGCCGCGGTCGCAGGCGCGAGCGGGGATGAGCTCGCCTCGATGGAGATGCCCGAGTCCTACCGCGCCGCGTTCGTGCAGCGCGACGAAGTGGAGATGTTCGCCGGGCTCGACTCCTCCGAGAAGGACCCTCGCAAGTCGCTCCACGTCGGCGAGGTCCCCCTCCCTGAGCTCGCCCCGGACGAGGCCTACGTCGCGGTGATGGCCTCCGCGATCAACTTCAACACCGTGTGGACCTCGATCTTCGAGCCGCTGCCGACGTTCGGGTTCCTCGACCGCCTGGCCAAGGAGAGCGTGTGGGGCGCACGCCATGCTCTGGGGTACCACGTCGTCGGCTCCGACGCCTCGGGCGTGGTGCTGCGGACCGGGTCCCTCGTGCGCAACTGGAAGCCCGGCGACCGGGTGACCATCCATTGCAACTACGTCGACGACCAGGACCCCACGGCGCACGACGACTCGATGCTCGCGCTCAATCAGCGGATCTGGGGGTTCGAGACCAACTTCGGCGGTCTTGCGGACGTGACGGCCGTGAAGGCGAACCAACTCATGCCGAAGCCGGCCCACCTCACCTGGGAGGAGGCGGCGGTGAACGCCCTGTGCAACTCCACCGCCTACCGCATGCTGGTCTCGCGCAACGGCGCGCCGGTGGCCCAGGGTGACAGGGTGCTCGTGTGGGGCGCCACGGGGGGCCTCGGCAGCTTCGCGGTCCAGTACGTGCTGAACGCCGGCGGGATCCCGGTCGGGGTCGTGTCCTCGCCAGAGAAGGTGGAGCTGCTCCGCGCCCTGGGGGTGGACGCGGCGATCGACCGGAGCGCGGCGGGATATCGGTTCTGGAAGGACGAGCACACCCAGGACGAGTCCGAGTGGCGACGCCTCCGCACGGACATCCGTGCCCTGGTCGGCGACGACCCCGAGATCGTCTTCGAGCACCCGGGGCGCCAGACGATGGGTGCGTCGGTGTTCGTCTGCAAGCGCGCCGGCACCATCGTCACCTGCGCGGCCACGTCGGGCTACATGATCGAGTACGACAACCGTCACCTCTGGATGCGGCTCAAGACGATCAAGGGCTCCCACTTCGCCAACTACCGCGAGGCCTGGGACGCGAACCGTCAGGTCTGCGAAGGCAAGATCCTCCCGCCGCTCTCGGCGGTCTTCGGGCTCGCCGACGTGGGCGAAGCCACCTCCCAGGTCCAGCGCAACCTGCACGAGGGCAAGATCGGCGTCCTCTGCCTGGCCCCTCACGAAGGCCTCGGCATCGAGGACCACGAGCTTCGTGAGCGGGTCGGCGAGGACCGGATCACCCTGTTCCGCAGGTACGACGCGTGACGGCGCCCCTCGTCACCGAGATCGATCACGTCGCGATCGCCGTGCGTGATCTCGACGCGGCGATCGCGTGGTACGCGGGGGTGCTCGGTGCCGAGGTCGTGCACCGCGAGCTCGTCGAGCCCGATGGCGTGGAGGAGGCCCTGGTCGCAGTGGCCGAGTCCTACATCCAGCTCCTGTCGCCGACGCGCGAGAGCTCCCCGGTCGCCAGGTTCCTGGCCACGCGCGGCGAGGGCCTCCACCACGTCGGCTACCGGGTGGCGGACTGCGCACAGGCCCTCGACGCGGTGAAGCGCGCGGGTGGCGCGGTCGTCGACGAGGCACCGAGGCCAGGATCTCGGGGCACGATGGTCGCGTTCGTCCACCCGAAGACCTCCTTCGGCACCCTCATCGAGCTGGTGCAGGAAGGCCGGCCCGGCGATGCCGGGGACGGTGCCGCGCGTGATTCCGGGGACGGTGCCGCGCGTGATGCCGGGGACGAGAAGGCCGGCACGGGTCCGCACTAGCCTCGACCGCCATGGAGCACACCATGGCCGAGCGCCTCCAGGACCTCGCGGCCCGCAAGGAGCAGGCGCTGCACGCGGGCAGCCCGCACGCGGTCGAGCGCCAGCACGCCAAGGGGAAGATGACCGCCCGAGAGCGGATCGAGTACCTGCTCGACGAGGGCTCGTTCGAGGAGCTGGGCATGCTCGCCCGACATCGTGCGCACGGCATGGGGCTGGACGCCTCCCGGCCGTACACCGACGGCGTGGTGACCGGCTTCGGCACCATCGACGGCCGCAGGGTCTGCGTCTTCTCGCAGGACTTCACCGTCTTCGGCGGCGCGCTCGGAGAGGTCTTCGCCGAGAAGATCCACGCGGTGATGGACCTCGCGGCATCGACCGGCGTCCCGATGATCGGGCTGAACGACGGGGCGGGGGCACGGATCCAAGAGGGCGTCGTCTCGCTGCACTCCTACGGCGGCATCTTCTACCGCAACGTCGCATCGTCCGGGGTCATCCCCCAGATCAGCGTCATCCTCGGCCCCTGCGCCGGAGGCGCGGTGTACTCCCCGGCGATCACCGACTTCGTCTTCATGGTGCAGGGGACGTCCCATATGTTCATCACCGGTCCCGACGTGGTGAAGACGGTGACCGGCGAGGACGTCACGCTCGAGGAGCTCGGCGGCGCCATGAGCCATGCCACGAAGTCGGGCGTGGCGACCTTCGTCGCAGACGACGAGAAGGCCTGCCTCGACGACGTGCGCTACCTGCTCTCGTTCCTGCCGTCGAACAACCTCGAGGATCCGCCCGAGGCGGCGTGCGAGGACGACCCCGAGCGCTCGGTGCCCGAGCTCGTCGATCTCCTCCCGGCATCGCCGAACCAGCCCTACGACATGAAGAAGGTCGTCGCGTCGGTCGTCGACGGCGGCGAGTACCTCGAGGTCCACTCTCACTGGGCGACGTCGATCACCTGCGGCTTCGCCCGCATCGGTGGGCGTGTGGTGGGCGTGGTGGGCAACCAGCCCGCGGTGCTGGCCGGGGTGCTCGACATCGATGCGTCGGAGAAGGCGGCTCGCTTCGTGCGGACGTGCGACGCCTTCAACATCCCGCTCATCACCTTCGTGGACGTGCCGGGGTTCATGCCCGGCACCGACCAGGAGTACGGCGGGATCATCCGCCACGGAGCCAAGCTGCTCTACGCCTACTGCGAGGCCACGGTGCCGCGCATCCAGGTCATCACGCGCAAGGCCTACGGGGGCGCATACGTGGTCATGAGCTCCAAGTCCATCGGTGCGGACCTCGCCTTCGCCTGGCCCTCGGCAGAGCTCGCGGTGATGGGGCCGCAGGGCGCGGTGGAGATCCTCTACCGCCGAGAGCTCGCCGCCGCAGCCGATCCCGCAGCGAGGCGGGCAGAGCTCGTCGACGAGTACTCGGAGCGCTACGCCAATCCGTACATCGCCGCCGAGCGCGGCTACGTCGACGATGTCATCTCCCCCGGAGACACGCGCAGGGTGCTCGCGCGCAGCCTTGCCATGCTGGCGACGAAGCGCAGCGAGGTGCCCCACCGCAAGCACGGCAACGTCCCGCTGTGACCGCTCGCGCGCTCGCCGGTGGGCTTCGTCCCCGCCCTTCACCCGATCCGGCGGTGGTCGCGCTGATCGCCGCAGCAGCCCTCGAGCTCTGGCCCCGGGTCCCGGCGGTCGATCCGACCGAAGCTGCCGCGCTCGGCGCCCGGGAGAAGCGAGCGGGCGACGCGTGGCGGTTCAGCGGCCGATGGTGGATGCGGCAGGGAGGAGCGCCACGTTGGGAGCAGAGACCGTGGGCACGCTGACGTCTCGCCGGGCCCAGCGGCCGAGGTGAGCGCAGCGCGCCTCGGCCCCGCTCCGAGGGGGAGCCGTGTCGTGATCACGGACCATCCCTGGCGCGGGACCGACGTGGAGGCGGCGATCTGCGCGGCCGCCGGCTTCGAGCTGGTCGATGCCGCATCGGCGGGCACCCCGGCCGCGCTCGAGGCGCTCGTGATCGACAGCGACGCGGTGGGGATCCTCACGAACTGGGCGCCCGTCACGGCCGGCCTCATCGAGTCGTGCCCGCATCTGCGCGTCGTCAGCCGCCTCGGCGTGGGCGTCGACAACATCGATGTCGCCGCAGCCAGAGCGCACGGCGTGGTGGTGACCCGGGTCCCCGACTACTGCGTCGAGGAGGTGTCGGACCACGCGGTCGCGATGGTGCTCGCCTGGGCGCGTGGCATCACGTTCTTCGACCGCGAGGTGCGTGCCGGCCGGTTCGATCCGGGAGCGCGCGCCCTCAGGCGGGTCCGCGACCTCGTGGTGGGGATCTGGGGGGCGGGTCGCAACGGCACTGCGACGGGTCGAAAGCTCGCGGCGTTCGGCTGCAGCGTGCTCGTGGACGACCACCATGGGCAGGCAGGTCCCTTCGAGGCCGTCGGCGTGGACGAGCTCCTCGGACGCAGCGACGTGGTGAGCATCCACCTCCCGCTCAACGACGAGACGCGGGGCATCGTCGACGCGGGGGCGCTCGCCCGGATGCGGCCGGGGTCGCTGCTGGTGAACACCGGGCGGGGTCGGCTCGTCGACGTCGACGCGCTCGCCGCGGCGCTCGACGTGGGGCGGCCGGGCGCGGCGGCCCTCGACGTGCTGCCCGAGGAGCCCCACGTCCCGCCAGGCCTGGCCGGTCGTGACGACGTGCTGATCACTCCGCACGTGGCGTTCTCCTCGGTCGAGTCGGTGGCCGAGGTCAGGCGGCGCGCGACCGAGGACCTGGTGCGCGTCCTCACTGGAGCCGAGCCGCGGGACCCTTACCTGCCTGCCGTCCCCTGACGGTCGGCGGCGCGGCGCCGGTGGCGCCGGGCCGCGAGCTCGGCGAGCTCGGCGACGATCCGGTCGAGCTCGAAGTCCTTCGGCGTGTAGACGGCGGCCACCCCCTTCCCGCGGAGCACCTCTGCGTCGTCCGGCGAGACGATGCCGCCGACGACGACCGGGGCGTCCACCCCCGCGGAGCGCAGGCGGTCGAGGATCTCCGGGACGAGCTCGAGGTGCGAGCCCGAGAGGATCGAGATGCCGACCACGTCGACGTCCTCGTCCCGGGCCGCTGCGACGATCTCTGCCGGCGTGAGCCGGATCCCCTGGTAGACGACCTCGAAGCCGGCGTCGCGCGCCGCGAGCGCGATCTGCTCGGCACCGTTGGAATGCCCGTCGAGACCGGGTTTCGCGACGAGGAGCCTCGGTGGGGCGCCGAATGCCGAGGCGAAGGCCCTCACGCCCTCACGCGCGCGCGCTTCGGAGTGCCCAGCGCCGAGCGCGTTCCTCCTCGACGCCCGTGCGACGCCGGTCGGTGCCCGGTACTCGCCGAAGACCTCGCGCAGCGCCCCTGCCCACTCCCCGGTCGTCCCGCCGGCGTGGGCGAGCTCGATGGTCGCCGGCATGACGTTTCGCGCCGGGTCCGACGCGGCGCGGCGGAGCGCGTCCAGGGCCCTCGTCACCGCTGCCGCGTCCCGTGCCGCGCGCCAGGCCCTGACGTCGTCTTGGAGCTGGCTCTGCGTGGCCGGGTCGACCTTCAGCACCGCCGCCACCCCCGGCTCGGCCGTGAGCGGTGAGGGCTCCGTCTCGGTGAAGCAGTTGACGCCCACCACCTTCAGCTCGCCGGACTCGATCCTGTGCAGGCGCTCCGCCTGGCTGCGCACGAGGCGCGTCTTGAGCTCCTCGATCGCTTCGAACGCGCCGCCGAGCGACAGCACGTCGGAGAGCTCCCTCCACGCGGCGTCGGCGAGCGCTGCGGTCTTCTCCTCGATGACCGCCGACCCCTCGAAGATGTCGCCGTACTCGAGGAGGTCGGACTCGTAGGCGAGGATCTGCTGGATCCGCAGCGACCACTGCTGGTCCCAGGGGCGCGGCAACCCGAGCGCCTCGTTCCACGCGGGGAGCTGGATGGCGCGCGCCCGGGCGTTCCCGGACAAGGTGACGCCCAGGGCCTCGAGCACGATGCGCACGACGTTGTTCTCCGGCTGCTGCTCGGTGAGGCCGAGCGAGTTCACCTGGACCCCGTAGCGGAAACGGCGCATCCGCGGGTCGGCGACGCCGTAGCGCTCGAGGCAGATGCGCTCCCAGAGCCGCGCGAACGCGCGCATCTTGCAGGTCTCCTCCACGAAGCGCACCCCTGCGTTCACGAAGAAGCTGATGCGGCCGACGACCTGGGGGAGCTCCTCTTCATGGAGCTTCTTCGAGTCTCGCACCGCGTCGAGGATCGCGATCGCGTTGGCGAGCGCGTAGGCGATCTCCTGCACCGGCGTCGCGCCGGCCTCCTGGAGGTGGTAGCTGCAGACGTTGACCGGGTTCCACTTGGGCACGCTGCGGACGGTGTACGCGATCGTGTCCACGGTGAGCCGCAGGCTCGGCCCAGGCGGGAAGATGAAGGTGCCGCGGCTCAGGTACTCCTTCAAGATGTCGTTCTGGGTCGTCCCCTGGAGCGCCCCGGGCGGGACCCCTTGCTCGGCCGCGTGCGCGATGTAGAGGCCGAGCAGCCATGCGGCCGTGGCGTTGATGGTCATCGAGGTGTTCATCTCGGCGACCGGGATCCCCGCCATGAGCTCGCGCATGTGGCCAAGGTGCACCACCGGCACGCCGACCTTGCCCACCTCTCCGGCCGCCTCGGCGGCGTCGGGGTCGTAGCCGGTCTGGGTCGGCAGGTCGAAGGCGATGGACAGCCCGGTCTGCCCCTTCGCCAGGTTGCGCCGGTACAGCTCGTTCGAGGCGCGGGCGGAGGAGTGGCCGGAGTAGGTGCGCATCACCCACGGCGCCGATCGGGGCTGGCTGTTCTCGGGCATCGTCGTCACGTCCGCTCAGCGGTAGCTGTAGAAGCCCTGTCCGGACTTGCGGCCGAGCTGCTCGGCGGCGACCATCCGGCGCAGGAGTGGCGCAGGAGCGTAGCGCGGGTCCTTGTACTCGGCGTAGAGGGCGTCGAGGATCGCGACCGAGGTGTCGATCCCCACGAGGTCGAGCAGCGCGAACGGGCCCATCGGGAAGTTGCAGCCGCCCCGCATCGCGGCATCGATCCCTTCCTTCGTGGCGACGCCCTGCTCGAAGAGGCGGACTGCGTCGTTCAAGTAGGGGAACAGCAGCGCGTTCACGACGAAGCCGGCTCGGTCCTTCACCTCCACCGGGTCCTTGCCGCAGGCTCTCGCGAACTCGACTGCCGCAGAGATCGTCTCGTCGGAGGCGGTGATGGGGCGGACCACCTCGACCAGCTCCATGACGGGCGCGGGGTTGAAGAAGTGGATGCCGCAGACGCGGTCGGGGCGCCCGGTCTCCATCGCGAGCTCGACGACGGGCAACGTGGAGGTGTTCGTGGCGAGCACCGCCCGCTCGTCGCAGATCCCGTCGAGCTCGGTGAACAGGTGCCGCTTCGCGCCCAGGTCCTCGACGATCGACTCGATGACCAGGTCGGCGTCGCAGAGCGCGCCGAGGTCGGTCGTCACGCTGACGCGGGCCAATATGGCGTCGCGCTCGCCCTCGGTGCACCGTTGCCTCGCGACCTGGCGCTCGAGAGACGCCCCGAGGGCCGCCACGACGGCGTCGGCGGAGGACTGGCTGCGGCTCCGCACCACGACGCCGTGCCCGTGGGCTGCGGCGACCTCGGCGATGCCTGCGCCCATGATCCCGGAGCCGACGATGCCCACCCGCTCGAAAGGCATGCTCCAGCCTAGCTGCGCCCTCGGAGAGCGACCTTCAGGCTCCGGACGCCGGGGGTCGGCCGAGGAGGGCCGGCTGCAACGCCGCGGCGATGACGTCGAGCTCCTCGGATGCAGACTCGAGCGCGCCGGCGAGGTCGCCCTTGCGCACGGGATGGACGGCCTCCACGTAGAACTTCAGCTTCGGCTCGGTCCCGCTCGGCCTGACGAGGACGCGTGCGCCGGTGTCGAGCCAGAAGGCGAGCACGTCGGCTGGCGGGAGGGCGGGCAGCCCCTCTTGCCAGACTGCGCCTCGGGCGAGGTCGACCACCCGGATGACGGTGGCGCCGGCGATCTCCGTGGGCGGCCGGGCTCGCAGGCCCGCCATCCATCCTGCCGGGTCGTGCGTCGCGATGGAGTGCTGCGACGTCCGGTGCACGCCGTAGCGCCGCATCAGTGCGAGGAGGTGCGCGTCGACCGACGTCCCTCGGGCCCGGAGGTCACCGGCCATCGCGAGGAACGCAAGCCCGGCGAGGATGCCGTCCTTGTCGCGCACCGCGTCGCCGATGACGTAGCCGAGTGCCTCTTCGTAGCCGAAGGCCAGGCGGCTTCCGGGGAACGCGTCGACCGCTCGCACGATCCACTTGAAGCCGGTGAGCGTGGCGACGTAGGGCACGCCGGACGCCGCGGCGATCTTGCCGAGCATGCTCGACGAGACGATCGACGCCGCGATCACGGGGGGCTCTCCACCGTCCTTCGGCGGGCGCCAGCCGGCACGTAGGTGATCGAGCACGAACGCTCCCAACGCGACTCCGACCTCGTCGCCGCTGAGCCGGCGCCATCCACCCGGCGCAGTGGTGTCGGGTACCGCCGCTGCGAGCCGGTCCCCGTCGGGGTCGCTGGCGAGGACGAGGTCTGCGTCGATCCGGCGTGCCTCGGCGAAGGCGAGGTCGAGCGCGCCCGGCTCTTCGGGGTTGGGGGAGGCGACGGTCGGGAAGTCGGGATCCGGTGCCTCCTGCGCAGCGACGACCGACGGGCGCGGGTGGCCCGCGAGGCTGAGCGCGTCGAGGAAGAGCTGACCCGCGACGCCGTGCATGGCGGTGTAGACGACCGAGAGGGGCTGCGGCGGGACGAGCCCTTCGGGTATGGACTCGACGACGGCACGCAGGTATGCCCGGGGCACGTCTTCCCCGACGCGCACGAGGAGCGGGCTGGACGGGCCGGCGACGCGCACCTCGGAGAGCGGTCCGACCCGCTCGCTGAGCGCTTCGATCTCCGCGTCGACCGGTGGCACGATCTGGGCGCCGTCACCGAGATAGAGCTTGTAGCCGTTGTCCTGCGGTGGGTTGTGGCTCGCCGTGATCATCACCCCTGCCGCAGCCCCGATGTGGCGGACCGCGAAGGCGAGCAGCGGCGTCGGCCTGCGATCGGGGAGTCGATGCACACGGATCTCGTGGCCGGCGAGCACCGCACCCACCTCGTCGGCAAGCTCGCGCGACCGGTGCCGGGCGTCGCTGCCCACGACCACGCCCGCGCGGCGAGCCTCGGGCCGGTGCTCGTCGAGCCAGCGGGCGAGGGCCGCGGTGGTCTGGCGCACGACTCCCCGGTTCATCCGGTTCGGCCCCGCGCCGAGCGCGCCCCGCAACCCGGCGGTCCCGAAGTGGAGGCGGCCCGCGAAGCAGTCCTTCAATTCGGCGTACGCACCAGGAGACGGGTCCGCGAGGAGGCGCTCGATCTCGGCACGGTCCGCATCGTCGGGATCCTGGGCTGCCCACGCCCGGGCCACCGAGTGCAGTGTGCTCACAGGGTCGACGTCGCCGCGGCGAGCAGACGCCCGATGCCTGCCGCCGCAGCCTCGCCGGCGGCGATCACCTCTGCGTGGTCGAGCGGTGCGGTGGTTCTCCCGGCGGCCGCGTTGGTGACGAGCGAGACCCCCAGCACTTCGAGCCCGAGATGCCGTGCGGCGATCGCCTCGAGCACCGTCGACATGCCGACGAGGTCCGCCCCGTTGGACGTGAGCATCGCGATCTCGGCCGGCGTCTCGAAGTGCGGCCCACGCAGGCCTGCGTAGACCCCCTCTTCGAGCGTCGGGTCCACGGCCCGTGCCACCGCCCGCAGCCGCGGACTGTAGAGGCCGGTGAGGTCCACGAACGGCGGGCCGTACCCTGGGGGTGGGGGCGGCCCCTCCAGGGGTGAGGACCCGGTGAGGTTGAGGTGGTCGCGGATCAGCACGAGCTGCCCGACGTCGTAGGACGGGTTGATCGCGCCTGCCGCATTGGTGAGCACGACGGCGCGGCACCCCGCGGCGGCAGCGGTTCGCACGGCGTGCACCACGGCGGAGGGTGGATGACCTTCGTAGAGATGGACGCGTCCGGCGAGCACGAGGACCCGCCGTTCGCCGGCCCTTACCGAGCGGACCGTGCCGAGATGGCCTGCAACGGTGGGGGCCGGGAACCCGGCGAGCTCGGCCATGGGGATCTCGGCGCAGGTCGGACCGATCTCTTCGGCCGCCGGCGCCCAGCCCGAGCCCAAGACGACGGCCACGTCGTGGCGGTCGACACCGGTAGCCGCCGCAAGTGCGCTCGCCGATTGGCGCGCGGCGAAATAGGGGCCCTCCGTGTCGTCCACCGCAGCGATCGTAGGGCGACGCGGGCCGGATGCCCGCGTCCAAGGCGGCAGCGCATCAGGGATGCAAGACGGTCGCCGGGCGGGAGCGGGGACCTGTCGAGCCTGCCCCGACCCTCCGGCGTGTGGAATGGTGTTGGGCATGGCGGTGACCGGATGAGCCGGGGGGTGCTGGCCCTCGTAGGGGGCGGGGAGTGGACGCCGGGCTGCGAGCTCGACGCGGAGCTCCTTGCCGCCGCTCAATGCGCGCGGGTCGTCGTGCTTCCTACCGCGGCCGCCTTCGAGCGGCCGGAGCGGCGTGTGCTGGCGGCCTCCGAATGGTTCGCACAGTGGGGCGCGGAGGTGGAGGGGCTCATGGTCACGAGCCGCGCAGACGCTCAGGACGACGGCGCGGCGGCGATCGTCCGCGCCGCCCGGTTCGTCTACCTGAGCGACGGCTCGCCCTTGCATCTGCGTTCGGTGCTGAAGGACTCGAAGGTGCTCGCGGCACTCAGGGCGGCATGGGGCGACGGTGCGGTCGTCGCAGGGGCAGGGGCCGGCGCGCGCGTCCTGTCCGATCCGATGGCCGACCCGCGCGGCGGCGCGCTCACCGTCGGGCTGGGGCTCGTCTCCGGCGTCGTCGTCGTGCCCTTGGGGGGCGACCCGCACGACGATGCCCATGGCGAGAAGCTCCACCGCTCGGTGCTCCTGGCCCCCGCTGGTGTGCCGGTCGTCGGGATCCCGGGCTGCACCGCAGTCCTCCTCGAGCCTGATGGAACGTGGCGGGCGGCCGGACGAGGTGAACCGGAGGTCTTCGTGGACGGCCATCCTGCCGCCCAGGGCCTCGCTGCCCTCGCCAGGCGCTGAGCGCCCTCGGGGTCGCCGCCTCCGAGGTCTCGGGGAGGCCGGATGCGGCGGAAGACGGGGTGAGCTGCTACTCGTGCTCGGCGATGCTGACGGATTCGATCACGACCTGCTCGGTCGGCGCACCCGAAGGCGAGCCGACGGCGTCGATCGCCTCGACGACGTCCCCGCCGCGCACCACGGAGCCGAAGAGCGAGTACTGGGGCGGGAGCCTCACGCCGTCGGGTCCGCTCACGATGAAGAACTGGCTGCCGTTCGTGTTCGGTCCCGAGTTCGCCATCGCCAGGGAGCCGACCTGGTACCGCCCAGGCTTGGGCAGCTCGTCGGCGAAGCGGTAGCCGGGCCCGCCGCGACCGGTGCCCTCGGGGTCGCCCCCTTGGATCACGAAGCCCGGGATGATCCGGTGGAAGACGATCCCGTCGAAGTAGTGCCAGCGCGCGAGGAACACGAAGTTGTTGACGGTGGCCGGGGCGCCCGCGGCGTCGAGCTCCGCGACGATCGTCCCCTTGGACGTCTCGATGGTCGCGCTGTAGCGCCGCTGCGGGTCGATGATCATCGGCGGGGGGCTGCCGAAGCGCTGGCGCTTGGGGCTCGAGCCGTCGGGTGCAGGGATGTCGCTCATGGCCTCAACTCTCGTGGATGGTGACGGTCAGGATTCTCTGGATGACATCGGGCGGGACGCCGTTGGCTGCAGCGCTCGGGTTCCCCTCCGAGTTGATCTTGTCGACCACGGGCATCCCGGACGTCACCGTGCCGAAGAGCGAGTATGTGGGTCTCAGCTTCGAGGCGCCGCCGGGGGCGACGATGAAGAACTGGCTGCCGTTCGTGTTCGGGCCCGAGTTGGCCATCGCGACGTCGCCCGTCTGGTAGGAGGCGGGGACGTTCTCGTTGGCGAATTGGTAGCCGGGCCCGCCGCTTCCCGTGCCGGTCGGGTCGCCCGTCTGGTCCACGAAGCCGGGGATCACTCGCTGGAAGATCACGCAGTGGTAGAAGCCCTTGTTGGCGAGGAAGACGAAGTTGTTCACCGTGTGCGGCGCGGCCTTGGCGTCGAGGGCGATGGTGAACGATCCCGCCGTCGTCTTCACGGTAGCGCTGTAGGTCTTCGCCGGGTCGATGGTCATCGGGGGTGGCGACGACCAGTGCAGGGTGTTCACCCTCGTCTTCGGGCTGGCAGGGCAGCCGGCGGCGACCGCGACCTTGTTGGCCGCCGCCTGCAGCGCCTGATTGCTCGTGGCCGTCGTGGCGGTCGTGGCCGTCCCGGTGCCGGCCCCGGCTTTCTTCGGCGGTGCGGAGCTGCCCGAGAACACCCCCGCGCTGGCGAGGGCGATCACGAGCACGACCGCGGCTCCGGCGACGATGAAGGCCGCGGAGCGCAACCGCCGCCGCAGGCGGGCTCGGCGGAGCTCGGCGGCCCGCTTCTTGCGGCGCGCGGCTTTCTGTCTCGCTCGTTTCTCCGTCGGCACGGCGGGACACGTTACCGGGGCTGCGAGGAGTCGGGATAGCGTCTGTGCGTGAGCTTGGTCGTGCAGAAGTTCGGCGGGACGTCCGTCGGCGACGCCGACCGCATTCGCGCGGTGGCGGATCACGTCGCGCGGACGCGGCGAAGCGGCAAGGACGTCGTCGTCGTCGTGAGCGCGATGGGCAAGACCACCGACGATCTGATCCGTCTCGCCGGCGAGGTCAGCTCGGTGCAGCCTCCTCGCGAGTACGACATGCTCGTCAGCTCTGGCGAGCGGATCTCGACCGCCTTGCTGTGCATGGCGCTCGCCGAGCTCGGAGTCGCTGCGGCGTCCTTCACCGGGAGCCAGGCGGGGATCGTCACGGATACCGACCACACGAAGGCGAAGATCGTCGATATCCGCGCCGGGCGGATCACCACGGCCCTCGCATCCGGGACGGTGCCGGTCGTCGCTGGGTTCCAGGGGGTGTCGACCGAGCGGGACGTGACGACGCTCGGCCGCGGCGCGTCCGACCTCACGGCGGTCGCCCTTGCCGCGGTGCTCGGCGCCGAGGTGTGCGAGATCTACACCGACGTGACCGGCGTCTTCAGCGCCGACCCGAGGATCGTTCCCGACGCGCACAAGCTCGGGCGGGTGAGCTTCGAGGAGATGCTCGAGATCGCCGCCGCGGGGGGAAGGGTGCTGCAGCTTCGGTCCGCGGAGTTCGCACGGAACCATCGGGTGCCACTCCAGGTTCGCAGCAGCTTCACCTGGGAACCCGGCACCTGGATCGTGGAGGAGGATGAGTCGATGGAGCAGGCGGTCGTCACCGCTGTCGTGCATGACAACTCGCTCGCCAAGGTCACCGTGGCAAGCGTTCCGGACAAGCCGGGTATCGCGGCCCGGCTCTTCCGTGCGCTCGCGGACCGCTCGGTGAACGTCGACGACATCGTCCAGAACACGTCCCTGCACGGGACCACGGACATCTCGTTCACCGTGCCGCGTAGCGATCTTGCAACCGCGGTTGACGGCGTGACTGCTCTCCTCCCCGAGATCGGCGCGACAGGGGTCTCGTCGGACGTTGGGGTCGCGAAGGTCTCGGTCATCGGTGCAGGGATGAAGTCCCATCCGGGCGTGACCGCGACCATGTTCGAGACGTTGGCCGACGAGGGCATCAACATCGACCTGATCTCGACCTCGACGATCCGGATCTCCTGCATCGTCCGCGAGGAGGACGTCGAGCGGGCGGCGCGCGCGCTGCACCGCGCCTTCCAGCTGGGGTGACCGCCAGGACCGCTAGGACGATCGCCACAGGGGGCGGCCGCCAGGAGCCGAGGCGTTAGGCTCGCCCCATGGCGAGAGTCGGGGTCTTCGGCGCGACGGGGCAGGTCGGCCAGGTGATGCGATCGATCCTGGTCGAGCGCGAGTTCCCCGTTGATGAGATGCGCTTCTTCGGGTCTGCCCGCTCCGCAGGGACGACCCTGGACTGGCGCGGGACGGCCATCGTGGTGGAGGACGCGGCCGAGGCGGACCTCTCCGGGCTCGATGTCGCGCTCTGCTCGACCGGCGCCGCGGCGTCGCGCGAGCTGGCACCGCGCATCGCGGCTTCCGGCGCGATCGTGATCGACAACACCTCGGCGTGGCGCATGGACCCGGACGTGCCGCTGGTCGTCGCCGAGGTGAACCCCGCAGCGCTCGCCTCGATCCCGAAGGGGATCGTCGCGAACCCGAATTGCACGACGATGGCGGCGATGCCGGTGCTGAAGCCGCTCCACGACGCGGCCGGCCTGCGCCGGCTCGTGGTCGCGACGTACCAAGCCGTGTCGGGGGCGGGCCGAGCAGGGGTGTCCGAGCTCGCCGAACAGCTCGCGAAGACCGTCGACCGGGCTGCGGAGCTCACCTTCGACGGCACCGCGGTCGATTTCCCCGACCCAGTGACGTTCGCTGCCCCCATCGCGCACGACGTGGTGCCGCTCGCGGGCAAGCTCGTCGACGACGGGTCGCTCGAGACCGATGAGGAGCAGAAGTACCGTAACGAGAGCAGGAAGATCCTCGGGATCCCCGATCTCTCGGTGACGTGCACGTGCGTGCGCGTGCCGGTTTTCACCGGACACTCGGCGGCGATCGTCGCAGAGCTCTCCCGCGAGATGGCTCCGGAGGAGGCGACCGAAGTCCTCGCGCACGCGCCTGGGGTGGTGCTGGCGGACCTGCCGACGCCGCTCCTCGCGGCGGGCAGGGACCCGTCCTACGTCGGGCGCATCCGGCGTGCCGACGGCGGCGGGCTCGCCCTGTTCGTCGTGTCGGACAACCTTCGCAAGGGCGCAGCGCTGAACGCCGTGCAGATCGCGGAGCTGGTCGTCGCCGGGCACTGACCGGCGGCCCCGGGTGGGGCGAGGTCGGGCTGCGGCGGGCGCGTTGCTGACGCCGGTTCCGTCTCGTTGCGCCTGAGGGCACCGTCCCACGGTGAGAGTCACACCGCATCGGTACTGTGACCGCGGTGGCGATCGGCGTCCAGTTGCATCCCTACGGTGACGGGGCTTTCGAGGCTCTCGCACGGATCGTCAGAGAGGCCAAGGACGCCGACCCTTTCGCGCCCGTCACGGTGGTCGTCGACAGCGGAGGGCTGGCACTCGCGCTGCGCCGTCGGCTCGCGGCGAGGCCGCCGGGCGTCGTGCACCTGCGCTGCACGACCTGGGAGCGGCTCGCGGCAGAGCTCGCAGCGGAGTGGCTGTCGTCAGGGGCGAGGATGGTGGCGTCCCCGGCGCTCGAGCTCGAGGCGGTGCGGTCGGCGCTCACGCGAGAGGCACCTGCTCGTCTCGCCGGGGCCGCGGACCAGGCGGCGACGCTCCGTGCGCTCGCGCGCACCTACCGTGACCTTGCCGGAGTGCCTGACCGCACGCTTGGAGCGCTCGGGGCCCAGAGCTCTCGCGCCCGCGACGTGGTCGACGTGGTGCGGCGGGTGCGAGCGGCGCTGTCGGGCTGTGTGAGTGCGAGCGAGCTCTTCTCGGCCGCGGCAGCCGAGGTCCGCCGCCGAGGGGAGTGGGCAGCAGGAGCCTGCGGCACGGTCGCGGTGCACTTGCCGGGTCGGGTGGGGGCAGCCGAGATGGGGCTCCTCGAGGCCCTCGGAGGGTGCACCGGCGTGGAGGTGGTGGTCGGCCTGACGGGTGACCCGCAGGCAGACCAGCGCGGCCGTGAGCTGGTCTCGCGGCTCTCGGGTCTCGATGACGCGGTCGTGAGACCGGATGCGGGCGGTGGCTCCGGGACGCAGGTTCCGCTGCCCACGCGGGTGCGCTCGGCTCCGAGCGCGGACGCTGAAGTGCTGATGGCGCTTCGCCACCTCATGGGGTGCAACGCGCGGGGGGTGCCGCTCGAGCGCATGGCGCTGGTGCACGGTGGCGCGCCGCCGTACCGGCAGCTCGTCCATGATGCCGTCGCGAGGGCCGGCATCCCGGCATACGGCAGAAGCGCCCGGTCGCTGGCGTCGACGGTCGCTGGGCGCGCGCTCCTCGGCGCGCTCGGCCTCGGGGACCACGATTGGCGCCGCGACGAGGTCGTCGCGTGGATCACCTCCGTGCCGCTCCTCCACGACGGGCACCTCGTTCCCGCTGCGGAGTGGGACGTCCTCTCGGCCCGAGCGGGTGTCGTCTCGGGGCTCGGCCAATGGCGGGAGCGGCTTGGTTCCCAGGCTCGCGCGCTTCGAGAGCAGGCCTCGGTCTCGTGCCTTTTCGGCGGCGGCGGTGAGGACGAGGGCGACGGTGAGGACGAGGGCGGCGGTGAGGACAAGGGCGGCGGTGAGGACGAGGGCGGCGGTGAGGACGAGGGCGACGACGACGATGACGGCGACGCCGGTGTGGCAGCCGGGTCCTCTCGCAGGGCGCGTCGTCTGGAGGTCGACGCCAGGCGTTGCGACGAGCTGCGGACGTTCCTCGACCGGCTCGCCGAGCGCTTCGTTCGGCTGCCAGGGTCGTGGGCCGGGTGGGCGGAGTGGGCTGCCGCGCTGCTTGCCGCGCTCCTCGGGGGGGCGACCCGCCGGGTGGGCTGGCCCCAAGATGAGATCGCCGCGTTCGACGCGGTCCACGAGGCGCTCGGCAGGATCGGCGCGCTCGACCGGGTCGGCGGCAGCGCCCCGAACGTCGCGGACTTCCGCACTGCGCTCGGAGCCGAGCTCGATGCCCCGGCGCCCGCGACGACCCGGTTCGGTCACGGGCTGCTGGTGGGTGACGTCCGCGAGGCCATCGGGCTCGACCTCGACGTGGTGTGCGTGGTGGGGATGGTGGACGGCGCCTTCCCGGCACCCCGCGGCGACGACGTCTTGCTGCCCAATCGAGAGCGTGTGCGGGTGGGGAGCGACGTGCCGCTGCGGGAGCACGATGCGGCGGACAGCCGCCGGGACCTTCTGGCGGCGCTCGCGTCCGCACGTGAGCGGGTGCTCTCCTGGGCCCGCCACGACCAGCGCCATGGCCGGGAGCTCCGCCCGGCTCGCGCCCTGCTCGAGGCGCTCGAGGCGCTCGGTGGCGACGGCCGGCGGATCTCGGCACGCGAGCTCGCGACCGCTCCGGCACCGTCGCTCGCAGGCGGCCGGTTCGAGTTCGTCGCGTCCTTCGCCGACGCGGTGCGCGATGTCGAAGGGCGTGGCGAGCCGGTGTCGGACGCAGACTGGCGCCTCCGCAGCCTCACCCGATGGGTCGCGGCCGGCGGCGCGGTCTTCGACCACTTCCTCGTCAGGGAAGACGAGATCCTCTTGGGCGCTCTCTCGGTCAGGAGAGATCGCCGCAGCGAGCGCTTCACGCGCTTCGACGGCTTGGTGGAGCAGCTGGAGATCCCCTCTCCGCTCGCCGGGGTCGTGCAGTCCGCAACGGGCCTCGAGAGGTTCGCGCGCTGTCCTCGGCGCTACTACCTCTCGCACCTGCTGGGTGTCTCCGTGCGCCAGGCGCCCGAGGCGGTGCTCCAGCTCGCACCCGCTGAGCGGGGCGTGCTCGTCCACCGGGTGCTGGAGCGGCTCGTCGCCGAGGAGATCGCTCGGCGTTCGAGGAACGAGCCCGGTGTCGGCGAGGACGCAGGGGCCGAGGATCTCGTCGCCCGCGAGGCCCGCATGCTCATGTATGCCGAGGAGGAGCTGGCCGACGCGCAGCGCCGTGGCGTCACCGGCCACCCGGCCCTGTGGGCACTCGAGCGTTCTCGGATCCTGAGCGACTTGCGCGAGCACCTTCGTGCCGACGCCGAGCTGCGCGCTGCTACGGGCGAGCGGCCGGTCGGAGTCGAGCTGCGCTTCGGCCCGACATCGGGCACCGACGTCGTCGTCGAGACGCCGAATGGTCCGGTCCGGTTCAGGGGCAGGCTCGACCGGGTCGACGAGCTGGCGGACGGGTGGCTCGCCGTCATCGACTACAAGTCCGGGAAGCGCCACCCCCCGCAGCGGGACGGCGACCCCTTGTCGGGCGGTACGCGCCTGCAGCTACCCCTCTACGCGCTCGCGGCGAAGGCCGCGTACGGCGCCGAGCGCAAGGTGCGCGCCGGCTATTGGTTCGTGGGATCCCTGACACCCCCCGAATGGCTCACGCTCGACGACGAGCTCGAGGAGCGGCTTGCACAGGTGGTCGGCACGCTGTCGGAGACGATCGGGGCGGGCCGCTTCCCGGCTCGCCCCGGCCCGAGCGACGGCCGGGGAGCTCGAGGGGTCAATTGCACCTACTGCCCCTACGACGCGATGTGCCCGCCCGATCGCGCGCCGGCCTGGCGCCGGAAGCGGAGCGATCCCCGCCTTGGCGCCTACGTGGCACTCGTAGGAGAGACATGACCGAGGAGGTGCTGGTCGATCTGCACGACCGGGAGATGGTCGCCACCGACCTCGATCGCACGGTGTTCGCGGTCGCCGGGGCGGGGAGCGGCAAGACCCGGCATCTCGTCGAGCGTGTCGTGAACGTCCTCGTCTCCGGGCGGGCCCGGGTCGACCAGATCGCGGTGATCACCTTCACCGAGGCGGCTGCGGCGGAGCTTCTCGAGCGGATCGGGCATGCTCTGGACGACCTGGTGACTGCCCCTGACACCGATGCGCTCGTCGCCCGGCGCGCGGCCGAGGCGCTCGGATCCCTCGAAGGTGCCGCGGTCACGACGCTCCACGGCTTCGCGCGGCGGATCCTGTCGGAGCACCCCTTCGACGCGGGGCTCCCACCGACCTTCGAGGTCTTGGACGAGGCGCGCTCGCTCGCCGACCTCGACGAGCACTGGGTCGGCATCGTCGAGGCGCTGCTGGCGGACCCGCAACAGGCTCGAGCGGTCCAGTGGGCGCTGGTCGCAGGAGGCGAACTCGCGACGTTGCGTGTCGTCGTCCGGCGCATGGGCGAGAACTGGGACCGTCTCCTTCGTGCCGTTCCCGGCACGCGTCGAACGGGCAGCGGACTCCCCGGGCTCGATGCGGCACCCGTGGTGCAGGCCCTGCAGGGCGCGCTCGCGCTCGAGCCATGGTGCACCGACGCGGGCGACAGCCTGCTCGCCCATCTCGAGTCGCTCCGCCCCTACCTCGCACAGCTCGAACGTGCGGGGTCGGACGAGCTGCGCCTCCTCGGGCTCCTCGTGCGGCCGCCGCGGCGGATCGGCGCTCGGTCAAAGGGCGTCGCGTCCGCGTGGCAGGGTCGCAAGGCGCAGGTCGTCGCGCTGCTCGACGACGCGCAGCGCGCCTGCGAGGCGGCAGCGGGCCGCGCGGTCGGCGCGGCGATGGCAGTGCTGGGGGACGCGCTCGGCGAGCTCGCCGTCGGCGCGGCGAGGCGACGCCAGCGTGAGGGCCGCCTGCAGTACCACGACTTGCTCGTCCTCGCGTGCGAGCTCGTCCGGCACCATCGGGAGGTGCGTGCGGCGCTGCACGAACAGTACCGGCATCTCTTCGTCGACGAGTACCAGGACACCGATCCGCTCCAGGCGGAGCTGGTGACGATGATCGCTGCAGAGCCTTCGGAGCCGGTGGGGGAGGTCCCTTGGTGGCAGCTCACCACGAGCCCGGGGGCCCTCTTCTTCGTGGGCGACCCACTGCAGTCCATCTATGCCTTCCGCCGTGCGGACGTCGGCACGTTCCTGCGCACGCTCACCGACGTCGCGACCACCCAGGCTCGGCTCGTCACGAACTTCCGCTCGGTTCCCGGGATCGTGGCCTGCGTCAACGAGATCTTCGGCCGGATCGTGGGGGATGGCGAGCCCGGCCAGCAGCCCCCCTACATGCCGTCGCGCGCGGCGCGCGACGCCGTCGGGTCTCCCCCGCGCGCGGTCAGTGTCGTCGGCGCGGGGGCCGATCACGAGATCCCTGCACCGATGGCGCGCGCCGTGGAGGCCGAGGAGGTGGCTGCCGTGCTCCGCCGGGCGGTCGGCGAGGGATGGCCCGTGGGCGCGGGTGGGAGACCGGTGCGGCTCGACGACATCGCCGTGCTCGTGCCGACGCGCACGTCCGTTCCGGCGCTCGTCTCGGCGTTCGACGCCGCCGGCATCGACTACCGGCTGGAGTCGAGCTCGCTCGTGTACGACACGCGCGAGGTGCAGGACCTGCTCCACGTGCTGCGCGCGGTCGACGATCCCTCTGATGGCGCGTCGGTGGTGGCCGCGCTGCGCTCCCCGGGGTTCGGCTGTGGCGACGACGACCTGCTGCGGCACCGCTCCAGCGGAGGGGTCTGGGACTACCGGCTGGACCCTCCTCCCGGAGTGGCTGCAGACGACCCGGTCCGACGCGGGCTGCTGGAGCTGCGAAGCCTGCACGCCGCGCGCAGCTGGACCAGCGTGAGCGAGCTCGTGACCAGGGTCGTCGACGAGGCTCGGCTGCTCGACGCCGCGCTCGACGGGATGCGCTGGCGCGAGGAGTGGCGGCGTCTGCGGTTCGTGGTGGACCAAGCGCGCCAGTTCACCGAGAGCTCGCCGGCGACGCTTCGCCAGTACCTGGCGTGGGTCGAGGTCCAGCGCGACGAGGATGCGAGGGTCACCGAGGTGGTGCTGCCGGAGACCGACGTCCCGGCCGTCTCGGTCATGACCGTGCACGCCGCCAAGGGCCTCGAGTTCCCGATGGTCGCAGTCCTGGGCTTTGGCGCCGCGACCAGGGGTGTCACGGCGCCCGCGGTGCTGTGGGGCGACGACCGGCTCGAGCTCGCGCTGAGAAAGACACTGTGCACGGCCGGCTACGAGGCCGCCCGGGTGGCCGAGCAGCACCTGCTCGAACGGGAGCGGCTGCGACTGCTCTATGTCGCGCTGACCCGAGCGCAGAACCACCTCGTCGTCAGCGTCCACCGGCCGCAGCGATCAGCGGCGAGTGCCGCCGAAGCGCTCGAGGACGCGCTCTTGGAGGTGCCGCACCTCTGGGAGGACGCCAGGGCGGAGCAGGGCGGAGCTGCGCCCCCGTCACCGGCTGCTCCGAGCTCGGCCGGAGCCCGGACACGACGAGAGACCGCCGGCGCCGGCGACGCGCCCGAGCTCGAGCGCTGGAGGCACGACCGATGCCGGCGGCTCGGCGCGCGCCCGGCCGTGATGTCGGCCACCGCGGTGGCGAAGCTCGTCGCCGAGGCCGGGGCGCAAGAAGGCACGGGCGCAGACGGATCGGGTTCGAGCGAGGAGCCCGACGACGTCGACGGGACAGCGGACGGCGTCGGCGAGGAGGGGGCCGCGAGTGGCCCGGGGGCTCGTGCGCTGTGGCGCCGAGGACGCGCAGGCACCTCGCTGGGTCGTGCCGTCCATGCCGTGCTGCAGACGGTCGACCTGCATACCGGGGCAGGTCTCGACCCCATGGCCCAGGCGCACGCAGCTGCCGAGGGCGTCGCCTCGCGCTGGGAGGAGGTGGCCGCGCTCGCTCGTACGGCACTCGAGAGCGAGATCGTCCGCCGGGCGGTCCAGGGTCGTTTCTGGCGCGAGCTCTACGTGGGCGCGCCGTTTGGCGGAGGGGTGCTCGAGGGGTTCGTCGACCTCCTCTTCGAAGGGCCCGACGGCTTGGAGGTCGTCGACTACAAGACCGACCAGGTGCGAACCGACGCTGAGGTTGCCCGGCTCGCCACGCGGTACCGGCTTCAGGGAGCTGCGTACGCAGCGGCCGTGCAAGCGGCGACGGGGCGTCCGGTGCGCCGGTGCACGTTCCTCTTCCTCCGAGCCGGAGAGGCCGTCGCGCGCTGCGTCGAGGACCTCGCGGAGGCCATGAGGGAGGTCGAGGCGATCGTGGTCGCCACGGGCACCCCGCCCGCCGCCCCCACGCCGGCAACCTGAGATGCCGACCGTTTCGCCAAAGGGCGCTCGGCGTTCCTCAGCGAATTCTCAGGGAGAGCGGTCACAATGCACGTCGGACATGTCGCCGCAGGGTCGCGGTTGCGCGCCCCTGCGCCGCGGAGGAGCGACATCTCGCTGCACGACACGAGAGGAGATGATCCGTGAGGATCCTGGTTCTTGGAGGCGACGGGTACCTGGGCTGGCCGGTCGCGCTGCATCTTTCGGGCCGTGGCCATGAGGTCGGGGTCGTCGACAACTTCGCTCGACGCCAGTACGACTTCGAGATGGGCGTGGACAGCCTCGTCCCGATCTCACACCTCCAGCGAAGGGTCCGCGTCTGGAGGGAAGTCTCGGGATTGGAGATCTCGGCCTACGTCGGGGACCTCACGGATGCGTCGTTCGTCCACCGCACCGTCAAGGAGTTCGCGCCGGAGGCCATCGTGCACTTCGCCGAGCAGCGGTCTGCACCCTACTCGATGATCGACCAGAGCCACGCCGTGTACACGCAGGTCAACAACGTGTCGGGCACGCTGAACCTTCTCTACGCCATCGCCGACGTCGACCCCTCGATCCATCTGGTGAAGCTCGGCACCATGGGCGAGTACGGAACCCCGAACATCGATATCGAGGAGGGGTTCATCGAGATCACCCACCGCGGGAGGACGGACGTCCTTCCCTATCCGAAGCAGCCTGGCTCCTTCTACCACCTCTCGAAGGTGCACGACAGCCATAACATCATGTTCGCCTGCCGGATCTGGGGCTTGCGCTCGACCGACCTGAACCAGGGGATCGTCTACGGCCAGGAGACGCCCGAGACGCTCCTTCACCCGGACCTCGCCACCCGCTTCGACTACGACGGGGTGTTCGGCACGGTCTTGAACAGGTTCTGCGTCCAGGCGGTCGTGGGTCATCCCCTCACCGTGTATGGCAAGGGTGGCCAGACGCGGGGGATGCTCGACATCCGAGACACGCTCGCGTGCATCGAGCTTGCCTGCCTGAACCCGCCCGATCAGGGGGAGTACCGGGTGTTCAACCAGTTCACCGAGTCCTTCTCGGTCCTCCAGCTCGCTGAGATGGTCGTCGAGGCGTACCCGGGCAAAGCCGAGATCGCCCACCTCGACGATCCCCGCGTCGAGAAGGAGGAGCACTACTACCGGGCGGCGCACACCAAGCTGCTCGACCTGGGGCTGGTGCCGCACCTGCTGGGCCCGCGCACGCTTGCCTCGATCCTCTCAGTGGTGGAGCGCCACCGGGATCGGGTCGACCCTCGGGCGATCGAGCCGACCGTCGAATGGCGGAGCACGGCCAACGTCCTGCGCACCTCGGGCGCGGCCGACCGTGCCACCAGCTTGGAGACCGAGCCGTCGGACGCCTGAGCTGCACGGCCCCGTCGACGAGGGCACGGCTGCTCTAGGAGTGGGACGGTCGCCCGCGCACGGAAGCTCGGGTCGGCGCTCGGGCGCCCTCACGCGGCGGTAGCGTCACGCGCTGGTGCCTCCCCCCGTCCGCCGCCGACGCCGGCGCCTCCTCTCACGCGCGGGCGCGCTCGGCATAGCCGCCGTGCTCTTCGGCGCGCTCGTCCTCGCGACGCTCGTCGGCGGGCTGCTCCGGGAGCACAGCGAGTCCTCGGGGTACGAGCGTGCCATCGACCGCTCGTACGCCGCGCAAGGACGGCTCATCGTGGGGGAGTCCAACCGGCTGGGCGAGAAGCTCCGCACGCTGCTCGCCACGATGCCCCGTCAGCGCAGGGTGCCCCTCGAGCTCGAGCTCGACACACTCGTGCGCTCGTCCGCGTCGCTCGCCGAAGAGGCCGCGACAGCCGCGTCGCCCCCGCCCTCGGGCTCTGCGGGGGCAGACGTCGCCAACGCGATGGCCGATCGGGCGGAGGCCGCGCGGGTGCTGCGGCTCGCCGTGGACGGCCTTCTCGGGATGGCTCCGCTACCGGTCGTGGGCGCTCCCGGCGCCACAGCGCCGCAAGCACCTGGGCGCCGGCTCTCCGTGACCGCGGCGGCGGGAAAGCTGGCCAGAGTCGGGCTGCTCCTCGAAGAGAGCGACAGGAGCTACGCCGCCGGCCGGCGTGCGCTCCGGCTCGCACCGGGCCATGCGCTCTTGCCGGCGTCGACGTGGTCCGGCCGGACCACGTCCTGGACGACGGGGGGCACGTTGGCGCTGGCCAACGCGCTCGTGGGCTCGCCTTCGCTCGCCGCGATCCGCCGCGTCGAGCTCGTCACGCATGCACTGGCGCTCACACCGGCTCCGGTGCCGTCTTTGGGCACCGGGACGACATCTGCGGGCGCGGCCACGGTGCTCCCGCCGACGGGCCGAATCGGGGTATCCGTCGTCGTCGCGAACGACGGCAACGTCACAGAGCGCGGGATCGTCGTCCGGGCGTCGCTCCAACGCGTCGCCGGGACGACCGCTGCGAGCGGCACCGGCGCCGGGACGGAGCGCTCCGAGGCGTCGCGGCCCATCGCGCTGTCGGCGGGAAGCTCCGTCGCGGTGACGCTGCCGGCGTTCCGGGTCGTCCCGGGGCATCGCTACACGATCGCGCTCGCCGTCGATCCGCCAGTCCCTGACACACCGGGTGCAACCACCTCCGACGCGGTCGATGTGCGGGTGGCGCCTCCGGCGCCCCCGACCGTGGGCCAGCTCCTGCCTGCCAAGGGCTCCGGTGGAACCGACGTCACGATCCTCGGCTCGGACTTCACATGGGTGAGCGCGGTGACCTTCGGCCGCACGGCGGCCCGGTTCAAGGTCGTGTCGAGCACCCAGGTCACAGTCGTCGCACCTCAGGGCGCTGGCACGGTCGCGGTTCGCGTCACGAACCCCGGCGGGGCGTCTGCGAGCTCCGCGGCCGACCTGTTCCACTATCGCCGCGGCTGAGTCGCCGTCGGGCCCAGACCCCCGAGTCGACCGCAGCCCCCGGGCCCCGTAGGATCGCGCAGGCGCCGTACGACGTGCGCCTGACATCGTGCCCGTGCGGACGCAGATCGCACACTGTTGACGGCAGAAGCCACAGGAGGCGTTGCTCGTGACCGAGAGCATCACGATCACCGACAACCGGAACGGCGAGACCTACGAGATCCCGATCGTGAACGGTGGCGTGAGCGCCACCGAGTGGTCGAAGATCCTGCCGGGCATCTGGTTCCTGGACCCCGGGTTCATGTCCACCGCCGCGGCGGAGAGCGAGATCACGTACCTCGACGGGACAGCCGGGATCCTTCGCTACCGCGGGTACCCGATCGAGCAGCTCGCGGAGCACTCGACGTACCTCGAGGTGGCGTACCTGCTGCTGAACGGCGAGCTGCCGACCGAGAGCCAGTTCGAGCAGTGGCGCCACGACGTGACCTACCACACCTTCATCCACGAGAACGTCCGGAAGCGCTTCCTCGACGGTTTCCACTACGACGCCCACCCGATGGGCATGCTCGTCTCGGCGGTCGCCGCGCTCTCGACCTTCTACCTCGACGCGAAGGACATCTTCGACCCGGCGTCGCGCCAGAAGCAGATCATGCGGCTGATCGCGAAGATGCCGACCCTGGCTGCCGCGGCGCACCGCTTCAGCGTGGGCATGCCCTTCGTGTACCCGGACAACACGCTCGACTTCCCGTCCAACTTCCTCTCGATGATGTGGAAGGTCGCCGAGCCGCACTACCAGGCCGATCCGGCGCTGTCGCGTGCGCTCGACATCCTCTTCATCCTCCACGCCGACCACGAGCAGAACTGCTCGACCACGGCCATGCGAGTGGTCGGGTCGTCGCACGCGGACCCGTACTCGGCGTGCGCAGCGGCGTGCGCCGCCCTCTACGGCCCGCGTCACGGTGGCGCCAACGAGGCGGTCATCCGCATGCTCACCGAGATCGGGTCGATCGAGAACGTCCCCGCGTTCATCAGCGAGGTGAAGGCCGGCCACGGCCACGTACGGCTGCAGGGCTTCGGCCACCGGGTCTACAAGAACTACGACCCCAGGGCCAAGATCATCAAGCGGACGGCCGACGAGGTCTTCGCGGTCACGGGCAAGAACCCGCTCCTCGACATCGCGCTGAAGCTCGAGGACATCGCGCTCAACGACGAGTACTTCACCTCTCGCAAGCTCTACCCGAACGTCGATTTCTACTCGGGTCTCATCTACCAGGCGATGGGGTTCCCGCTCGAGATGTTCCCCGTCCTCTTCGCCATCGCACGGACGGCAGGGTGGCTGGCCCACTGGCAGGAGATGCTCGACCAGGACTCGAAGATTGCCCGGCCGCGCCAGATCTACGTCGGGGCGGACGCCCGCGACTACGTCCCGATCGCCCGGCGGGGCGCCTGAGGCTCAGGGGGCCTCCCCCTGGCGAGTCCGTAGCCGAGCGAGGCCCTCTTGGACCATCGACACCACGAGGTGCCCGCTCTGGTCGAAGAGAAAGCCCCTCGCGATGCCCCGAGCGCCGGCGGCCACCGGCGAGTCGGTGTCGAAGAGGAGCCACTCGTCCGCCCGGAAGTGCCGGTGGAACCACATGCAGTGGTCGAGGCTCGCGCCCATGAACCCGGGATCGCTCCAGCCCACCCTGTGGGGGTTCAGGATCGTGTCGAAGAGCGAGAGGTCCGACGCGTACGTGGCGACGCACGCGTGCAGCAGCGGGTCGTCGGGGAGCTTCCCGTCGGCTCGGATCCAGAGCCGCTGGTACGGCGCGCGCGGCTCGTGGTGCAGCCAGGGGAGGTCGCCGATGTGCCGCTGGTCGATGGGGCGCGGTCGGTAGAACCATTCCCCCAGCTCTCCTAGCTCCCCCAGTTCCTCGCGCCAGGGCTCGAGCCGCTCGGTCATCGTCGGCAGCGTCTCGGGATCCGGCGCCTCGGGCATGGGGAACTGGTGCTCGAAGCCTTGCTCGTCGTCGTGGAAGGACGTCGAGAGGTTGAAGATGGGGCGCCCGTGTTGGATGGCCACCACCCGGCGCGTGGTGAAGGAGCGTCCGTCTCGGATCCGGTCCACCTCGTAGAGGATCGGGATCGAAGGATCGCCGGGACGAAGGAAGTACGAGTGGAGCGAGTGCACCCGTCCGTGCTCGACGGTGCGGCCAGCGGCCATGAGCGCCTGGGCTGCCACCTGCCCGCCGAAGACGCGCTGGCGTTCGTCGCCAGGCTGGACCCCTCGGAAGATGTTCACCTCGATGGGCTCGAGGTCGAGGAGATGGACGAGGAGGTCGAGGGCGTCGCTCACGTGGCCATGTTGGCAGGTGCACGCCACGCGGTGCCCGGCGGCGCAGGCGGACTGACAAAGACGCTTCGAGGTGACGGCGAGGTAAGGTTGCGGTGCGATGTCCGAGCTCTTCCTAACGGTCTGGTCATGGCTGCACACGCGGGAGGGCCGGAAGATCTTCCGCTACACGATGACGTCGGTCATCACCACCGGTGTCTCGCTGTCCGTCCTCGGCCTGGTCTTCGGCGTGTTTCGGCTGTGGACGGAGGTGCCGAGCACGATCTTCGCCAACGTGTGCGCCGCCTTCCCGTCCTACTGGCTGAACCGCCGCTGGGCCTGGGGCAAGGCCGGCCGCTCGCACATGCTGAAAGAGGTCCTTCCCTTCTGGGTGATGTCCGCCGCGAGCATCTCGTTCTCGATGATCGGCGCGGCGGTCGCCCGCTACTTGGGGCAGCGCCTGCAGCTCGACCACCTGGAGCTGACCGCCCTGGTGCTCTTCGCCAACGTGATGTCGTTCGGGATCTTCTGGGTGCTCAAGCTGATGGTGTTCAACCGCACCTTCAAGGTGCCGACGTTGGTCGAGGAGATCGGCGAGCGTCTCGAACAAGAAGAGGAAAGCCACGGCATGGTCGTTCGACCTGACGACTCTGCCGCCGTGCGCTGACCTTCCCGAGTTGCCCTCGGCTCCGCCGGCGCCTTGCCCTCGGCTCTACCGGCGCCCCGCGGCCTGTCAGTCGCGGAAGTTCTCGAACTGCAGCGGGATCCCGAAGTCCTGCGCCTTGCACGCGGTGATCACGGCCTGGAGGTCGTCGCGCTTCTTCCCGGAGACGCGGAGCTGGTCTCCCTGGGTCTGGGAGGTCACGTTCTTCAGGCCCAGGTCCTTCACGAGCTTGTGCAGCTTCTTCGCGTTCTCCTGGGAGATCCCGGCGCGGATGGCGATCCGCTGCCGGGCAGTGCCCTTGGCAGCTTCTTCGACCTTGCCCGGATCGAGCGCCTTCAAGGAGACCTGCCTGCGGACGAGCTTCTCCTCGAGCACTTGGCGGAGCGCTCCGAGCCGGTCTTCGGTTGACGAATGCAGGGTGAGCTCGTCGGTCCCCAGCTCGATCCGTGAGTCGGTACCCTTGAAGTCGAAGCGCGTCGACGCTTCGCGGTTCGCCTGGTCGACCGCGTTGCGCACTTCCTGCATGTCTACCTGGGAGACGATGTCGAAGCTCGGCATGGGCTCACCCTACCGATCAGCGGGCTCGGTGGCCGGCGACGCCCATTGGCCGGCGACGCCTCCGCATGCAGTAACCTTCCGCCCGGGTCGGTGTCCGAGTGGCCAAAGGAAGCAGGCTGTAAACCTGTCGGCGAAAGCCTACGGGGGTTCGAATCCTCCCCGGCCCACTCGCAGAAAGTTGCACGGAAGTTGCAATTGGTACTTG
Source organism: Actinomycetes bacterium (assembly GCA_021845725.1). Classification (GTDB taxonomy): domain Bacteria; phylum Actinomycetota; class Acidimicrobiia; order Acidimicrobiales; family RAAP-2; genus JAJYVT01. The sequence continues at coordinate 28,471 of JAJZVL010000035.1, forward strand.
ACCGAAGTTGCTCTCGCGAGTCTCCCCGACCAACCAGGCCAGACGCGAGGAGGGACGGTCAGCGGATCTGCCGTATACGCCC
>JAJZVL010000112.1 GCA_021845725.1 Actinomycetes bacterium
GCCCCCGCCGCCGCCGCCCCCGGCCCACCCCCCGCGCCCGACGGGCTGGAGGAGCCCGACTCGACCACGCGCACGATCGCACGCGTGCAGGCGATCCCCCCGCGCAGCGCCGGTTCGGCTCGGAGCTCCCAACCGTCGACGGGCAGGCGCCGGAGCATCGCGGCGACCTCGGCCTCGTCGGCGCCCGCGTCGAGAAGGCTCCCGAGGGCCATATCACCGGCGATGCCAGCGAAGCAGTGGAACCAGGCGATCGTGCGGCTCATCGGAGGAGCCGCGCCACCGCGAAGGCGGCGCCGTAGCCGTTGTCGATGCCGACGACGGTGATCCCCGAAGCGCACGACGCGAGCATGGCCAGAAGCGCGGTGACCCCCTCGAGTGAGGCTCCGTAGCCGACGCTGGTCGGCACGGCGACGACCGGGGCGGCGGTGACGCCGCCGACGAGGCTTGCGAGCGCCCCCTCCATTCCGGCGACCACGACCACGACATCCGCGTCCTGGAGCTCTTCGAAGGACGCGAGCAGCCGGTGCACGCCCGCCACGCCGCAGTCTGCGAGGAGCGTGGGCGAGAACCCGAGCGCGTCCAGCACGGCGCGGCACTCGTCGGCCACCGGCAGGTCGGCAGTTCCCGCCGTCACCACGAGCACGCGGCCGGGACGGGGTGGTGCAGGGCGCCACGCAGCGAGCGACAGGCCACCCGTCGCGGTGACCGTTGCCTCGCCGTACCCCGCGTCCGTTGCCGCCCGCTGGGCTGCCGCGACCTGGCCCGGCGTGGCGCGGGTGAGGAGCACCGGGCCCGGGGCAGCGCCCAGCAGCTCCACGACGATCGAGGCGCTCTGCTCGGGGCTCTTCCCAGGGCCGTAGACGGCCTCGGCGAACCCCTGCCGCAACGCCCGGTGATGGTCGACCCGTGCGAACCCGAGGTCGGCGAAAGGGAGGTGCCGCAGGCGTCTCACGGCCTCGTCGGGGTCGCAGACCCCTTTCGAGACGTCGACGAGCAGCTGGCGCAGGAGGGGTTCGTCCATCTCGGTTCACTATCCTGCCCTGCCATGTCCGGCCCTGCGTCCCGCCCCCCGTCATCGGTCGCGTTCCTGGGCCCCCTGGGCACCTTCACCGAAGAGGCGCTGCTCACGCAGGTGGACTACGCGGCGGCGGCGCTCGAGCCGATGGGGACCATCGGCGAGGTGCTCGAGGCAGCAAGCTCGGGCAGGGTGGACCTCGGCTTCGTGCCGATCGAGAACGCGATCGACGGGGTGGTGCGCGACACCCTGGACGCCCTGATCTTCGACGTCGACCTCCTCATCCAACGAGAGGTGGTCCTCGACGTGCGCCTGCATCTCATGGCGCCGCGAGGGACGGCGATCGGAGACGTCCGCAGGGTCGTCTCGTACCCGGTGGCGCTCGCGCAATGCCGGCGCTTCTTCGCCGACCGACTGCCGGGAATAGAGACGATCGCGGCCAACTCGACTGCAGATGCTGCCCGTCAGCTCGGCGAGCACCCCGACCGGCATGCTGCGGCCATCGCCCCGCGCCTGGCGGCGGATCTCTACGACTTGGTGATCCTCGCCGAGGACGTGGCGGACTTCCAGGGCAACCAGACGCGGTTCGTCGCCGTGGGAGACGTCGGGATCCCGCCGGCGACCGGCCACGACCGTACGACGATCGTCTGCTTCCAGGACGCGGACCGGCCCGGGAGCCTCCACGGCATTCTCGGCCAGTTCGCGGCCCGTGGCATCAACCTGACCCGGCTCGAGTCGCGTCCCACGAAGCAGGGGCTCGGCGAGTACTGCTTCGCCATCGACCTTGCGGGGCACATCGCCGACGAGGTCGTCGCAGACTGCCTGCGCGACTTGCGGGCGAGCCTTGCGGACGTGAAGTTCCTCGGGTCCTATCCGGCGGGCGGCCGGCATGCGCCGGAACGTCGTCGAGAGGCTGACGCCGCGTGGCGAGACGCCGATCGGTGGCTGTCCGGGCTGCGTTCCCAGATCATCGGCGCGGCGGGCGGCGCTCAGCGCACGAACGAGGACGATTCCACGTGACGTCCATGCCCTGGGTCGTGGCCGAGGGCACGGAGCAGCACGGTAGCCTCAGAGAGTGATGTCCAGCTCCTCGCCCGACCCCGCGTCACCCTCCCCGTCGTCGCCCTCCCCGTCGTCGCCCTCCCCGTCGTCGCCCTCCCCGTCGTCGTCGGGAACGTCGTCGACGTCCGACCGCGGGCGCCGACGCGCCCTTTTGCTCGAGAACATCCATCCCGACGGGGTCTCCGTGCTCGAGTCGGCGGGGTTCGAGGTGGAGACGACAAGCCGCTCACTCGGTGAGGACGAGCTGCGGGAGCGGCTGGCAGATGTCGACGTGGTCGGCATCAGATCGCGTACGCACGTGACCGACGCCGTGCTGGACGCCGCCCCCCACCTCCTGGCCGTGGGAGCGTTCTGCATCGGCACCAACCAGATCGATCTGGTGTCCGCCACCCACCGGGGCATCGCGGTCTTCAATGCGCCGTTCTCGAACACGCGCAGCGTCGTGGAGCTGGCCATCGCCGAGATGATCGCCCTCACCCGGCGCCTGACCGACAAGAACGCGGCGATGCACGCAGGCAAGTGGGACAAGTCGGCGGTGGGGAGCCACGAGATCCGCGGCCGGCGCCTGGGCATCGTGGGCTACGGGAACATCGGCAGCCAGCTGTCGGTTGTCGCGGAGACCCTCGGCATGAGCGTCTTGTTCTACGACACGGCAGACAAGCTCGCCCTCGGCAACGCTCGCTCCTGCGGCACCTTGGAGGAACTGCTCGAGTCGGTGGACATCGTCACCTTGCACGTGGACGGCAGGCCCGCGAATCGCGAGATGTTCGGCGAGGAGGAGCTCGCCCGGATGCGCCCGGGAAGCCTCTTCCTGAACCTGAGTCGCGGGTTCTTGGTGGACCACGCGGCGCTACGGGCACACCTCGTCTCGGGGCATCTCTCCGGAGCTGCGGTCGACGTGTTCCCCCACGAGCCCTCGAGCAGCTCCGAGCCCTTCGTCTCCGAGCTCCAAGGCCTGCCCAACGTCATTCTGACGCCGCACGTCGGCGGGTCGACGGAGGAGGCCCAGCAGGACATCGGCAACTTCGTGGCCAGCAAGCTCGTCCGTTACTTCGACCAGGGCAACACGTCGCTCAGCGTGAACCTGCCCCCCCTCGACGTCCCCGAGCCGGCCGGACCATCCCGCCTCCTGTATGTGCACCAGAACGTCCCGGGCGTCCTCGCCGAGATCAACTCGCTGATCGCCGAGCACGGCCTGAACGTCGCAGGTGAGGTGCTCGGCACCCGCGGCGAGGTGGGCTACGTGGTCACCGATCTCTCGAGGGAGCCTCCTGCGGATCTGGTGAAGGCGCTCGAGGCGCTCGAGGTCACCGTGCGCCTGCGGGTGGTCTCCCATCCGGCCTGATCACGCGTCGCGAGGGGCGCCGAGCCGGGCGTCAGCTGGGAGGCTGCCCACGCACCACGACCACGGGGCATGGGGCGTGTGCGGCGCAGTTGAAGCTCACGGAGCCGAGGAAGGCGCCGGCGAGCCCACCGTGGCCCCGGTTCCCGACGACCAGCAGGTCCGCGCCCTGTGCTTGATCGACGAGCACCTGCGCGGCCCGGCCTTCGACGACCGCGGTCTCGACCTTCACGGCCGGATGCTCCCCGAGCACGGTCGTCACCGTCCGGTCGAGGGCGGCACGCAGTGGCGCCAGCGGGTCCGTGCCCGGAGGGTTGGACGGGATCCACATGTCCCTGTACGGGTTCTCCCACCCGAGGACGGCCTCGAGGACATCCCCACGCCGCTCCGCTTCGTCCGCAGCCCAGCGCAGCGCCTGCGTCGAGGAGGCCGACCCGTCTACTCCGACCACGATCCTTCCCATGAGTGCACGATGACCGTTCTGGGTCCCGGGCGATAGGGAAATTGGTCACACAAGTGCCGCTCAGCGTGTCAGAAGGGGGGTCACCTCCCAGACCGGTGGCACACCGAGCGGTCCGGGCCTCGCCGGTGCCGCCGGTGCCGCCGGTGCCGCGCCAGGTGCAGGGGGCGCAGTGGGACCCGGGACGGGGGGCGCATGGGTGAAGTGGACCGCCTCCTCGTCCTGTCCCGTGCGGGCCCGCACGCCCCTCTCTCGGCGTGCGGCCAGGAGCGCGAGACGCGCTTCTACGACGGAGAGCCGGTCCCGCAAGCTGTTGCGCTCGCGCTCGGCGAGGTCGAGCGCGTCGGCGGCGCGGTCGAGCAGCCGGTCGACGGTGTCGGCCACGTAGCGGTTCGCTGTACGAGCAAGGTTCGGGTGGCGTAGCTCGGACGCGGTGAACGGCTCACGCCAGGCTTCCGCGTCGATCACCAGTCGGCGTGTGCCCTGACCGCCCTGACCGCCCTGACCGCCCTGACCGCCCTGACCGTGCTGACCGTGCACCGCCGCAGGTGGAGGAGCGGTCTCGGGTTGCCCTGCCGTCCCGGACGCTTCGGAAGCGTGGGGCGGCTGCTCTGGCGATGGCTGGGTCAGGTGCGTCGTGCGGCCCGCCGCCACGGTGTCGGCGAGCCGGGTCGCGGCCACCTGGAGCTGCTCAGTGGTCGCTGCGAGGTGCCGCAGCACTGCGGTGTGCGATCGCAGGTGGGCGCCGTACTCGCTCACTGCTCCGACGAGCTCTTGCAGCGCCGCGGCGCTCGCCCGGCTCTGGTTGCCCGTCTCCTGCACCTGCGCCATGAGCTCGCCGAGCATCACCGCGCGCCCGAGGATCGGCCGTCGCCCGGTCCGGCGTCGCGTGGTCCGGAGTCGCGTGGTCCGGCGTCGCGTGAAGAGGTAGGTCGTGCCTGCGCCAGCCAGGAGCGCGAGCACGATGTCGCCAAGAAGGCTTCCGAAGAACAAGAAGACGTACCCGACGAGCGGGATCGACCCGACGACCTCCCCGAGGATCTGCGAGGGGAGGACCTCGAAGGGCTTGCGTCCCGAGACCGAACGGGCTTCGGTGGCGAAGCGGAGACCGTGCGCCGTGTGCACGATCCCGACGACGCTGCGCTCGACGTGGGGTGGGAGGTGGAAGCGCGTCTGGAGATCGGGGGGGACCGCGACGGCGATGACGTCGCCGTCTCGCAGCGAGCTGGGCGTCACACCCTGGAGCAGCGCGAGATCACCGTTCGAGAGCGGCGAGCCCGTCGAGCCTGCCTGCACGGCGATGACCGGCGGGTTGGCGTGCTGGATGACGATCGCTGCGTAGAAGCTCACGACGGCGCAGATCAGCAGCGCGAAGACGACCCGAGCCACGAGCCGTCGCACGGATCGGGGAATCGCCCAGTGCTCCCATGGGCGCTCGCGTGGGCTCGTTCTCTCCGTTGGCTTGACGTCGAAGCGTCGCATCGTTCGCCTGGGCTGCTTTCGCTGGGACGAGACGCTACTTCGTCACAGGCGGCCGGCAGCGTCTTTCGTCCTTCGGCCGCCCTCCGTGCTCTCCGCGCCCT
>JAJZVL010000036.1 GCA_021845725.1 Actinomycetes bacterium
GGCCCCGGCTACGGCTACGGGCCGGGTTACGGGCCGGGTTACGGCCCGGGCTACGGGTACCGCCGAGGCGAGGAGTACGGGCGCGGGCAGGAGTACGGGCGTGGGCGTGGCCCGGGAGGCGGTTTCGCACGTGGCCGTCGCCGTCGGCCCGGAGTAGAGGAGCTCGAAGAGTACTTGAGCGACCTCGAAGAAGAGATGGCCGGCGTGAGAGCCCAGCTCGACGAGCTGAGAGGTCAGCAGCCCGAGGAGTAGCCCGAGGAGCAGGGCGCACGAGGCGAGGGGCGTCTTGGGGTGGGGAAGGAGGAAGGGGATGACGGCGATCGAAGAGCAGGCCCGGGTGGCCCGGGTGGCGTTGCCACGGCTCAACGAGCCGGCCCCGGACTTCGAGGCCGTGACGACCCACGGGGTCGTACGGCTGTCGGACTTCGCGGGTAGCTGGCTCGTCCTGTTCTCGCATCCGGCGGACTTCACCCCGGTGTGCACGACGGAGTTCATGGCCTTCGCCGAGGTCCATTCGGCGCTGCAGCAGCGTCATGCCCAGCTTCTCGGACTGTCGATCGACAGCGTGTACTCGCACATCGCGTGGGTCCGCAACATCGAGGAGAAGACGGGGGTGAAGATCCCGTTCCCGATCATCGCCGATCTCGACCGCAAGGTGGCGACCGCGTACGGGATGATCATGCCCGGCGAGTCCCAGACCGAGGCGTCTCGCTGCGTGTTCGTCATCGACCCAGACGGGGTGCTGCGAGCGATGATCTACTACCCGCTCACGACCGGGCGGAACATGGACGAGATCCTCCGGCTCGTCGACGCCCTCCAGATGGCGGACGCGAACCATGTGGCGACCCCCGCGAACTGGCGTCCTGGCGACAAGGTCATCATCCCGACGCCGCCGACCGTGGAGGTCGCCGCCGAGCGCGTCTCCGCGGATTTCGCTCGGAGCACCGAGGGGCTCGAGTGCGTCGACTGGTACCTCTGCAAGAAGCCCGTGGAGGCGGTTGCCCATGGCGTGCGTGCACCCTGACGGAACGCTCAGCCCTTCGGGCGGAGCACTGCTCCAAGCTGTGCCGGGGGGGGTTGGCTGAGCTGTTCCTGAACGGTTCGCCACCCCAGAGGAGCTGGCGGACGCGGCCGGGCTGCCGCTGCTCCGGGTCTCGTTGACAGAACATTGACGCCTGGGCGACTCACGTCGACGTTCCGTTGACGCCGGAGCCCGCAGACTGGGCCACATGGGTGACTTCCTCGCAGTGCTCGGGACCGTGGTGTTCTTCGCCGCGATGCTCGGGCTGGTCTGGGCGCTCGAGCGGGTATGAGCATCACCGACGGCGTCCTGCTGGCCCTGTCGATCGCCGTCTTCCTCTACGTCGGCGTGGCCCTGTTCAAGCCCGAGTGGTTCTGACAACGACATGGACTTCGCCTGGACGATCGTGGCGCTCGTCGCGCTCATGGCGCTGTCATGGCGCTTCCTCGGGGCCTACATGGTGGCCGTGTACGAGACACGGGTGCACTTCCTCGGCTTCGTCGAGCGTCCCATCTACCGGCTCATCGGCACGGCTCCGGGCCGCGAGCAGACCTGGAAGCGTTACGCCACCTCGCTCCTCGTCTTCTCGTGCGTCTTCCTCCTCGTCGACTACCTGATCTTCCGGGTCCAAGGGTCCCTTTTCCTCGACCCCCAGCACCTCGGCGCGGTGCCGCCCGCGCTGTCGTGGAACACCGCGGTCTCGTTCGTCACCAACACGAACTGGCAGAACTACGCGGGCGAGACCACGATGTCGTACTTCTCCCAGATGGGCGCCCTCATGGTGCAGCAGTTCGTGTCGGCGGCCGTGGGGATCGCCGTCGCCATCACCCTCGTTCGAGGCTTCGCCCGGAAGGGATCGCCGACCATCGGCAACTTCTGGGTGGACACCGTACGAGGCTGCCTCTACGTGCTCCTGCCCATCGCCTTCGTCTTCGGCATCGTGTTCGTGGGCCAGGGGGCAGTTCAGACGCTGGCCGGTCCCGCCCACGTGCGCGACGCGCTCAACGGGGTGACCCAGACGATCCCGCGCGGCCCGGCGGGGTTCATGGAGACGATCAAGCAGCTGGGCACGAACGGCGGGGGCTTCTTCAATGCGAACGGCGCTGATCCGTTCGAGAACCCCACCGGCCTCACGAACCTGCTTTCGATCGCACTCCTCCTGTGCATCCCGGTCGCCCTCACCTACGTGTTCGGCAAGATGGTGGGTGCCCTTCGCCAGGGTGTGGCGGTGCTCGCGGCGATGACGATCATCTTCGGTGCCTGGACGGCCTTCACCTCCTACGCCGAGCACCAGCCCAACCCCGCGGTGGCGGCGGCAGGAGTCATGCACCAGCCGACCGGCAACATGGAGGGCAAGGAGGTCCGCTTCGGCGACACGCAGTCCGCCCTCTACGACGTGGCCTCGACCCAGACGTCCACCGGCTCGGTCGACGGGTCCAACGACTCCTACAACCCGATCGGCGGCTTCGGCCTCTTGACCGGCATGATGCTGGGTGAGGTGAGCCCGGGCGGGGTGGGGAGCGGCCTCTACACGATCCTGCTGTTCGCGATCCTGGCCGTCTTCATCGGCGGCCTGATGATCGGGCGGACGCCCGAGTACCTCGGCAAGAAGATCCAAGCGCGCGAGGTGAAGCTCGCGGGGCTCGGCATCCTCGTCATGCCGATCACCGTCCTCGTGCTCACCGCGATCGCCGTGTCCATCCATGCGGGGCGGGCAGGACCGCTCAACGCCGGTCCGCACGGCTTCACCGAGATCCTCTACGCCTTCACCTCGCAGGCCAACAACAACGGCTCGGCCTTCGCAGGCTTGACAGGCAACCACGCGTTCTACAACGTGACCGGCGGGATCGCCATGCTGATGGGGCGCTTCGCCATCATCGTTCCGACCCTTGCACTGGCGGGAACGCTCGCGGCGAAGAACGTGGTGCCGGCGTCGGCGGGCACCTTCCGCACGGACAACACGATGTTCGTCGGGCTCTTGATCGCGGTGATCCTCATCGTCGGCGGGCTCACCTTCTTCCCGGCGGTCGCGCTCGGACCGATCGTCGAGCAGCTCTCCCACGGCAGGTTCTTCGGCGTGTCGCTCGCCCATCTGGCCGCCCTCGCCCTCCCGCACGGGATCGCCCACTGGAAAGCGGTCCTGTGACCGGCGCCGTGGATGCCGTCGACGGTGCAGGGGTGCCGGTGTCGGCCAACCCGAACCCGCCGAACCCCCGAGGGGTGGCCGGGCAGCGGAGCCTGTTCGACCCCGAGATCCTCCGCTACGCGGGCATCGAGGCCGTGAAGAAGCTCGACCCACGGGTGCAGGTGAAGAACCCCGTCATGTTCATCGTGCTGATCGGCACCATCGTGACCTTCAGCGAGTCCATCGCCCACCCGACGCTCTTCTCGTGGTCGATCACCGCCTGGCTGTTCCTGACGGTGCTCTTCGCCAACTTCGCCGAGGCAATGGCAGAGGGCCGAGGCAAGGCGCAGGCGGACACGCTCCGGAGGATGCGCTCGGAGACGGCGGCGCGGCGCCTCGGGGCGGGCGGGGAGGAGACCCGTGTCCTCGCGTCCGAGCTGGCGAGGGGAGACCTCGTCGTGTGCGAGGCAGGCGACCTGATCCCTTCGGACGGCGAGATCGTCGAAGGGGTGGCATCGGTCGACGAATCGGCGATCACCGGGGAGTCCGCCCCCGTCATCCGCGAGTCCGGCGGTGACCGCTCCGCAGTGACCGGCGGGACCAAGGTGCTCTCCGACCGGATCGTCGTGAGGATCACCGCCGAGAGGGGCAAGACCTTCATGGACCGGATGATCGCCCTCGTCGAGGGCGCCAACCGCCAGAAGACGCCGAACGAGGTCGCGCTCACGATCCTCCTGTCGGTGCTCACGATCGTGTTCATCCCCGTGGTGGTCGCGCTCCGGCCTTTCGGCCACTACGCCGGGGCGACCGTATCGGTGGTGGTGCTCGTCGCGTTGCTCGTCTGTCTCATCCCCACGACGATCGGAGCGCTCCTGTCGGCGATCGGCATCGCCGGAATGGACCGGCTGGTCCAGCGCAACGTGCTCGCCATGAGCGGACGCGCGGTCGAGGCGGCCGGCGACGTCCAAACGCTCCTGTTGGACAAGACCGGGACGATCACGCTCGGGAACCGCATGGCCCACGCCTTCTACCCTGCAGGACACCACACCGAGGAGGAGGTGGCAGACGCCGCCCAGCTGGCCTCGCTTGCCGACGAGACCCCCGAAGGGCGCTCGATCGTCGTCCTGGCCAAGGAGCGCTTCGGCATCCGCGAGCGCGAGCTCACCGGCAGCCATGAGTTCGTGCCCTTCTCTGCATCGACGCGTATGTCGGGTCTCGACGTCGCGGATCGCCAGATCCGAAAGGGCGCCGCAGAGGCCGTCCGGCGCTGGGTCACCGAGCACGGAGGAGCGATCCCTGAAGGGCTGGACGACATCGTCGGCTCCATCGCGCGCCAAGGCGCCACCCCGCTCGTCGTCGCCGACGGTCCTGACATCCTCGGTGTCGTCGAGCTGAAGGACGTGGTGAAAGAAGGCATCCGCGAACGGTTCGCCGAGATGCGCGCCGCCGGCATCCGCACGGTCATGATCACCGGCGACAACCCGCTCACCGCGGCCGCGATCGCGCAGGAGGCAGGGGTCGACGACTTCCTGGCGGAGGCGACGCCCGAGACGAAGCTCGAGCTGATCAAGGCGGAGCAGGAGGGTGGTCGGCTCGTCGCCATGACCGGTGACGGCACCAACGACGCGCCAGCGCTCGCACAGGCCGACGTAGGGGTCGCGATGAACACCGGAACGACCGCGGCGAAAGAGGCCGGGAACATGGTCGACCTGGACTCGAACCCGACCAAGCTCATCACAATCGTCGAGATCGGCAAGCAGTTGCTCATCACGCGCGGATCGTTGACGACGTTCTCCATCGCCAATGACGTGGCGAAGTACTTCGCGATCATTCCGGCCCTCTTCGTCGCCACCTACCCGCAGCTCAACAGCTTGAACATCATGAAGCTGCACAGCCCGACGTCCGCTGTGCTGGCCGCGGTCATCTTCAACGCACTCGTGATCATCGCCCTCATCCCCCTGGCCCTCCGGGGAGTGCGGTGGCGCCCGAGCGGCGCCCAGGCGATCCTGCGACGCAACGTCTGGATCTACGGGGTCGGCGGGGTCATCGTGCCGTTCGTCGGCATCAAGCTGATCGACCTGTTCCTCACGGCCGTCCACTGGTACTAGAGGTCGACATGCTCACCTACCTGCGCCGCTCGCTCCTGCTCGCATTGGTGCTCACTGTCGTCCTGGGGTTCGTCTACGGGCTCGTGGGCACCGGAGTCGCCCAAGCGCTCTTCCCGTTCCAGGCGAACGGGTCGATCACGAAGAACGGCTCGGCGATCATCGGACAGAACTGGAACGGCTACTCGACCACCAAGATCCTCGACCCGCAGTGGTTCCACGGTCGGCCCGACGCCGACGACCCGCTGGTGGCGAACGGCAAGCCGGGCTTCTCGGGCGCCACCAACCTGGGGCCACGCTCGAAGGTGCTTCGCACAGAGGTGCATGCCCTGGTCGTCGCCTGGCACGAGGTCGGCGTCGACCCGACGACCGACCTCGTGACCACCTCGGGAAGCGGTCTCGACCCCGACATCACGCCCCAGGACGCGTTGGTCCAGGTTCCGATGGTGGCCAAGGCGACGGGGATCCCCCCCGCTCGGCTGCGGTCGCTCATCGCACACGAGACGCAAGGACCCGAACTGGGCTTCCTCGGCTCCTCCGTGGTGAACGTCCTGCAGCTGAACGAGGCGCTGGCGAAGCTCCGGTGACCTCCTGGCTCCCCGAGGGAACCTCCGAGTGGGGCGGAAGGCCGGTCGCCCGCACGGTGGCCGGAGCGACGCCACGACAGCGAGCGGTCCTGTCGGGCTCTGTGCGTGCCGTGCACGAAAAGAGTGGCTCCGTGCCTGCCTGCGACGCGCTGCTCGATGACGGCACGGGAACGATCACCCTGCGCTGGCTCGGGCGCACCCAGGTCCCGGGGATCTCGACCGGCACGTCCGTCACGGTCGAGGGTACGGTGGTCGACCAGCACGGGCTCCTCGTCCTGCTCAACCCGATGTACCGGTTCGAAGAGCACGGTCGAGAAGAGCACTGACGGAGCGACGCACTCAGTCCGCATCCTCGACCCTTGCGGCGATCGAGAGGAGCCGGGAGCTGACGGAGCTGGGCGGACGAGCCGTCGCCCAGATCGCCCGTATCGTCCGCTCGAGCCTGAGGTCTTCGCAGCCGATCGCGACGAGGTCCCCAGCCCGCAGCTCGGCCCGAACCGCGAGCGCGGAGACCACCGCGGGCGCCGTGCCACTCATCGCCGCCGCCTTGATCGCGGTCGTCGAGCCGAGCTCCATGGCCGCCGTGACACCGAGGCCACGGGTCGCGAGCGCGTCGGTCAGCACCTCTCTCGTGCCGGACCCCGGCTCACGAAGCACCAACGGCGTGCTCGCCAGCTGGCTGGCGGTGATGGGCCGGCGGCGCCGGCTCCAGGGGTGCCCGGCAGCGACCACCACCACCAGCTCGTCGGCGAGCAGCCCCCTGGACCGAAGGCGACCAGGCGGTCGGGGGCCTTCGATGAACCCGAGATCTGCCTGCCCCCGGGCGACCAGCCCGGCGACGTGGACAGTGTTGCCCATCTCGAGCGAGACCCTGGCGCTCCGGAGCTCCGCCGAGAGCCGATGGAGCCACCGCGGCAGGAGGTACTCGGCGACGGTGAGGCTCGCAGCCAGGCGAAGCTGGGAGTGGCGATCTCTGCGCAGGGCGGCCGTGCCGGCGAGCAGGGTACGCATGTCTCCGAGGACGGCCGCGGCCCATTCCGCGGTGGCCATACCCGCTGGGGTGAGCCGGGCTCCCCTGGTCGAGCGATCCAAGAGGGGGACGCGCAGTAGCCGCTCGAGCGCCCGGAGCCGCATGCTGGCTGCGGGCTGAGAGACACCATGCGCGGCGGCCGCGGCGCTGATGGACCCCAGCTCCCCGACACTGACCAGCAGGTCGAGCGAGAGCAGGTCGGGGTAGGGCTCGGGGAGCGGCACGAGCCGACCTTAGAGGCTGGCCGCTCACAGCCGATGCTCCAGCGACGACGTCACAGCCTGCCCGTCAACGCTTGCAGCCCAAGGCTCGCCAGGCCCACCGTGAGCCAGAGGATCGCACCGAGCACGAGTGGCCGGACGCCGGCCCGACGAATGTGGCCCACATCAGTCGACAGTCCGATCGCCCCGAGTGCCGCAGTGATCATCCAGATCGACAGGTCCGACATCGGGTGGTGCCAGCTGGCCGGCACGAGGCCGATCGTATTGACGGCCACGGCGCCCACGAACACGACGATGAAGAGCGGCAGGATACGGCGAAGGTCCATCCGCCTCTTGGATGACGCGTCGAACGTCACTTCGCTGCGCCAGCCCCTGAGCGCCGCCAGGACCAGACTGATCGGGATGATCGCGAGCGTACGGGTGAGCTTCACGATCACCCCGTACGCCGCGGCGGTGTGGCCGTACGTGGTGGAGGCGGCGACGACCGAGGACAGGTCGTTGATGGCGGTGCCGGCCCAAAGCCCGAAGGTGCGCTGGGAGAACCCGAAAGCATGGCCGATGAACGGATAGAGCAGCACGGCCACGACGTTGAACGTGAAGATGGTGGCGATCGCGTAGCTCACGTCGGCCTCGTCCGCTGAGATGACCGCGTCGGTGGCGGCAATCGCCGACGCGCCGCAGATCGCGGTTCCGACGCCGATCAAGGTGCGCAGGTCCGCAGGGAGGCGAAGCAGGCGACCAACCAGCCAGGCCATTGCGAGCGCGGCGACGAGGGTCCCGACGAGGACCGGCAGGGAACCCGCGCCGGTGGAGAGGACCTGGCCGAGCGAAAGCCCGAAACCGAGCACGATGATCGACCCTTGGAGCACCTTCTTCGCGGTGAAGGAGATCCCCGGCCAAAGACGCGCCGAGGGCCTCTTCACCAAGGAGATCGCGATCCCGCAGAGGATGGCGATCACCGGGGCGCCTACGACGGGAACGAGGCCGCCGACCAGCGTTGCGACCAGCGCGATTGCCGCGGTGACGACGACCCCTGGAAGCAGCGCCGAAGCGCCGCCGACCACCCTTCCTAGCGGGGTGGCTCGAGTGAGCGCGGCCACGACGGCGCCGCTCCCATCGATCTCGACCCGCGGACCCTCGTCCTCCATTTCGCCAACGGCCGGCACTCGGCACCTCCCTTCCGGTGCCAGTGTCCGTCTGCTGACCCAGGTCGTGAAGCGGCGACCTGCTGATATGCTCCTAAGCTGCGCTTATGGTCGTCAGCTGTGCCTACGGCTGGCGCCCGCTGCGGACGTCCGCAGCGGGCGAGGACCTCGGACCACCTGGGCCGCCTGGGCCACCCGCGCGGGGTTGGGCGCGCAGAGAGGATACGGTACCGGCTCGGTATGGACGAGGATGGGCGTGCGACACGACCGGTGACGCGGCCACGGTTCAGCATCGTCATTCCCGCCCTGAACGAGGAGCGGTACGTGGCGGACTGCCTGCGGTCCCTCGCCGGGCAGGACTTCGCCGGCGAGGTCGAGGTGATCGTCGTCGACAACAACAGCACCGACCGAACGGCGGCGATCGCCCGCTCTTTCGGTGCAGTGGTCGTCCACGAAGCCCGGCCTGGCGTCTGCTGGGCCCGCCAGCGGGGCACGGAGATCGCTCAGGGTGAGATCGTCGTCTCCACCGATGCAGACACCGTATTCGATCCGGGCTGGCTCTCCCAGATCGACCGTGCGATGCAAGAGCATCCGTCCTGTGTCGCCGTCGCGGGTCCATGCCGCTTCGCCGCGGGCAGCCCTTCCTGGGCGGCGGCCTACCCACGCGTCCTGTTCGGCGCCGTCTCCCTCGTCCAGCAGCTGACCGGACGGGTCCTCTACGTCACGGCGACGAACCTTGCGTTCCGCCGCGCCGCGTGGCCCGGCTACAACACCCAGATGACCCAGGGCGGCGACGAGCTCGACCTGCTTCGCAGGCTCCAGCGACAGGGGAAGGTGGTCTTCGACCGGCGCAACCCCACGTACACCTCTCCACGCCGCCTGAACCAGGGCCTCGCCTACAACCTCGTCGTCACCTTCTTCGTGTACTACCTGCTCGCCTACTGGTTGAACCGGGTCAGCGGGCGCCCGCTGCTCGGCACCGCACCCGCATTCCGCCACGACGTCCGATCGCGATCGGCCGTGCTGTGGATCGGCCGCGTGCTTTTCACCTCCACGATGCTGGCCCTCGGCTTCGTCCTGTTCCGGACCGGCGTCTACGTGGTCGGTCTGATCTGATGCCCGCCAGGGCTCCGGGGGCCGGCCGGCTGCGGCTCGGTGCCCGAGGGCTCGTGCCCGTGTCCGCCGGGATCGCGACGGTGTCCTACTGGATGTTCATGTCCCCGTACTCCCAGCTGCTCGGGCCATTCCCGTACCGGTTCTCGACGACCGAGCCCGTCGTCGCGCTGACGTTCGACGACGGGCCCAACGAGCCCTACACCTCCCAGATCGCCGACATCCTCGGCGCGTCGGGCGTCCGTGCCACCTTCTTCGCCGTCGGTGCCTGCGTGGCTCGCCACCCTGAGACCGCCCGTCGCCTCGCTTCGGACGGGCACGTGCTCGGCAGCCACGGCTACTCCCACCGGCTCGACCGCTGCGTCGGCCGCGAGGTGCTGCGAGACGAGGTGCGCCGAGCCGAGGCAGCGTTCAGCCGGCACCTCGGGCTCCGCCCGGTCCTCTTCCGCCCGCCGTGGCTCCTACGGACGCCAGGGCTGTTCGGGGTGGCGCACGAGGAGTCACTGCAGCTCGTCTCAGGCGAGTTCGCCCACGTCCTCGAGGTGCTCCAGCCTTCCCCCGAGCGCATCGCCCGGCGAGCGGTGGCCAAGGCGCGACCCGGCAGCGTGCTCATCTTCCACGACGGCGTCGAAGCAAAGGGGGGGGACCGCTCGGCCACCGTGGCCGCGGTCGAGCTCGTGGTCGCCGAGCTCGCTGCCCGAGGGTACGGGTTCACCACCGTCGACCGCCTGCTCGGCGTGGCCCCCTACCGATGATCGGGCGCCTGGAGAGCACCGGCGGGGATGGAGCACCCATCTGCCAGCTCCCGTGAGCCAGCTCCCGTGACAAGGAAGCTCCGGACCGCCGTGTTCACGGTGATCTTGGCCGTCTTGGGAACGACGGTCGGTGCCGCCCTGCCGGCTGCCGGCTCCACCCGGCACCCGCTCCATCCGCCGGTCACCGCTTCAGAATTCCCGACCGAGCCCCACGGTGCAGTGCCCGCCGACGGCGACGGCCTGATCCCCGACGCCGCCACTCCGGACGGGAGCCCGGTCACTGTGCGTCCACGGTGCAGCCGTATCTTCGACTCGGCTGCCGGCGCCACGGCCACAACCCTGAACGCCGTGATCGCTCGGGTGGAGAACCGCTTGCGGGCACCCATGGCGCTCTGCCTCGCTGGGACGTTCCGGCGCCCCATCCGCGTATGGGGGAAGTACTCGACTGCGCTTCTCACGATCGCCGCCGCGCCCGGGCGGACGGCTCGGCTCCGCCTGGGTGCGGTACGCCCGGAAGACGTGAGCAGGTTCGACCACACACGCAGCGACGCGGGCGCGGTGAGCATCACAGGCTCGCGCGACGTCGCGGTGGAAGGGCTCACGATCAGCGGGTACCACACGACCGGCCCGACATTCACCCCCGCGGGGATCCTCGTCGAGGTCCGCCACGATGCAGGCCACACCTCGGCCTGCTTCCGCCATGGCGACCACGTGTGCAGCGGGATCTACCTCCTCGACGACACGGTGCGCGACATCGTCAACTCGGCGGACACGATGGACCGTTCGAAGGCCTATTGCGACGACCCCCAGGTCGGTGCGTACGGGATCGCGATCCTCTCCTACGGAATTGGCGCGACTGGGGCGCTCCAGCACGTCGTCGTCGAAGGCGACACGGTCGAGCACACCCGGACCGGGCAGAGTGAGACCGTCACGGTGAGCGGGGACGTCACCGACTTCCTCGTCTCGGCCAACCGCGTCTACGACACCGACAACATCGGCATCGACACGATCGGCTGGGAGACAGGAACCGATCAAGCTCGCCACGGCATCGTGTCGGACAACGTCGTGGCGAACGTCGACACGTGGTCGAACCGCGCCTACGGGCGGTGGAACGGATCGGCGTGCACGGCCCTGGCAGAGAACGCCGGCGGCATCTACGACGACGGAGGTGCCTACATCTGGATCGACCACAACACGGTGTGGAACACCGACCAAGGCATCTCCCTCGACGTCGAGACGCCGCGGCGTACAACCAACCACCTGCTCGTGACGGCCAACACGGTGCTCGACGATCCGGGCACCTCGATGGGCGACCCGAGCAGCGGCGCGAACCCGCCGGGGATCCCAGGAAGCTCCTCGGTCGCCGGCCATGCCTTCGACGCCCTCTACGTGGACGCATTCGGCGCCTCGAGCACCATCGCCGACGTCTACGCGACCGGCAATGTCCTCACGAACGAGAGCCAGTTCTTCGGCGCTCGGTCGCCGCAGACCGCACCCGTGGTCGATCTCGGCGGACGCTGGCGCACAGTCGTCCTCTGGGGGAACACCATCAGGGGTCTCGGGACCTCCGACCGCCTGAACCCTCTCGTCGAGGTCGACCACCAGCCGCTCCCGGGGTCCGTCGCCGTCGTCGACTGCAACGAGTACGAGGGGATGGCCGCGTCCCCGAACGCCAACTTCGTCCTTCCAGACGGGACGGGCTTCGTGTCACTCTCGGCATGGCAACGAGGCAACGGGCACGGATGGGACGCCCACAGCCGCGTGGACGTCCGCCCTTCGTGCAGCCCGCTGCGCTGAGCGGTTCGACACAGCGCGTCCCGTCATGGTCCAGCCGGAGGATCCCCCGAAGGCTCGTGCTACTCCGCACCCACGCGCCCGACCACCGTCGGCGCCGGCTCCGCATCCTCCACGAAGGGCATCGCTACGAGCACGCGTGCCTCCCCCTTCCCGTCCCCGTCCACCGGCGCCGCCCGAGGCGGGCGCAGGGAGAACAGCAGCCCGTAGACGAGCGCGTTCACCATCTGGAGGAGCCCAGCCAGCTCGAACGGCGCGGCCAGGCTGACCTCGTCGAACAAGTAGCCGGCAGCCGCCTGACCGGCGGCCATCGTCGCCTGGGCCGGCAAGTTGGAGAGGGCCGCGACGCTTGCCCGTTCCTCGGGGTGGGCCATGTCCTGGGTGAACGACTGGCGCAAGGGCAGGCCGACACGCTGCACCACCATCCGCACGAAGTAGATGACGCCGGCGATCCAGAGCACCGGAGCCAGCACCATCGGGATGAGCAGCGCGCCACCGACCGCCCGCACCACGACGATGGCCCTCACCGTCCCGATCCGGCGGGCGACGCGAGCCGCGACGAGGGCGGAGAACAGTGACCCCAGGTTGACGATGGCGAACAGCACGCCGATCGTCCCCGGAGCCGCCCCGTAGCGGCGGTACAACCAGTAGCTCACGAAAGGCCCGAACAAGCCGATCGCCGCCCCGTTGGTCCCGTTGGTCACCCAGAACCGCCACAGCGCCGACCAGGACTGCCGTGGCCACCGAAACCGCGGGCGACGACCCGCGGCGGCCGCCTTCGGCGGGCGCGACGGCTCGTGGAGCAGCAGGGCGAGCAGCCCGGCCACGACCGCGAGGCCAGCAGCGATGAGGAACGCCGGACGGTACGCGGCGGTCGTCTGTGCCGCGGTCATGTGGCGCGTCGTGCGGACGACCTCGGCGGCCAGACCTCCGACGAGGGCGCCGAGGGAGGAGGCGAAGGCGATCCGGCCAAAGGCGACCGCCCGCCGGTCCCCGAGCACGCTGTCGGCGACCAGCGCGGACTCCGCGGGCTGGTACGGGCCGACGTTCCCCGCGCCAGCGCCGGCACCCCGGCCGAAGGAACCGAGCGCGCCAGCGACGAACAGCAGCGAGGTGACCCTGAGCTCCGCGTAGACGACGGCTGCGCCGGCGGCGATCAGCGGGACGACGACGAGGAACGGCTTGCGCCCCCATCGGTCGGCGAGCAAGCCGATGGCGGCGCTCATGAGAGCCGATGCCGCCGTCACCGCGACGAAGAGCACGCCGATCTCGATCGCGGAGAACCCGATGGCCGCCAGGTAGATCGCGGTGACGACGGACGCGATCGCCCGCCCGAGGCTCATGGCGACCCGGGCGGCGAGGATCACCCGCAGGTTGCGATCCGCCCACCTCGGCACGATCGCCTCCCAGATCCTTCGCATCCTTCACCGTCCTCCCCGCGCCGCCGTCACGCGGTCGGCCGGGGCAGCTACCCGACAGCGAGTCGAGCTCGATCGGCCGAGCTCTCTCTCACGTTAACGGCAACTGGTTGGATCGACGGTCCGAAGACCAGCGTGACCGGCAGCCAGCTACGCCGCCGCGGCGTCGTCGAGAGCAGCTGCGGATGCACGCGCCCGCGCTGCCCACCAACGTCCCACGGGCTCCAGTGCGCCGCAGTGCCAGCGGCGATGGAGGCTGGACCATTCCGCGGCCAGCGCGGCCAGCCAGGCGAGCACGGCTGCGGGATCCTGGTCGAGCAGCCCCTCGAGCGCGAAACGGCGTTCGCCACGCCGCACCCCGAGCCCGAGGTCCCGCCCGGCCCGGCTGAGGTCGGCCTGCGTGATCACCACACCGCTGCGCACCGGAGCGAGCACCGCGTCGAGCAGCTCGCGGCGGGAGGTCACGGCAAGCGGGGGCGGTGCGACCGCAAGCGCCGTCGGGAGCTCCGCTCGTGGTGCCAATGCGTCGGCCTCGGCCGACAGGACGCCAGCCGCGAGGCTTGCCCATGCGGCATGGAAGCCGTCCCCCAGCCGGTCGACGGTGGCGAGGTACACGGGCACCCAGGGAGCGAGGTGCTCCCAGAGCAGCGCGGCACGGGCGCTCGCGACCGCTGCCTGCCGTCGATCGTTGTGCGAGAGGGCGAGCTCCTCGTCTCCCAGCCGCGCGTAGAGATCGAGGAGCGCCCCGAGGTGGTCGGCTTCGGCCGGCGGCACCATCCCCAGCGCTCGCCAGAACCCGGCAACCCTGTCGCCGGCGTCGCCACCGATCATGCCCTCTTCACCGAGGTGGACAGAGGCATAGGGGTGGGTCTCGAGCACGAAGACCCTGGTGTGCTCGGCCGCGCCGGGCGGTGCCGGCAACCCGAGAAGGCGGCAGGCTCCGTCGTCCAGGGGCGACCTGACGGAGGCGGCGAGGGTCCGCGCCAGCTCAGGCCGAGTGACGGTGCCGATCAACGAACCGCCACGGGAAGCGAGAACGCCTCGGCGGAGGGCTTGAGCGGGCGCATGAGCCAGCTGGGACGACGGGTGTCGTCAGGGGAGACCTCCGCCGCGCCTCGGGTCATCGCCAGCCATTCGGCGTAGACGGCGCGGGCCTTCGCGGTGTCGACGGCCACGTCGCCGACGGCGTCACCGGGCTGGGCCCGGCGCACCCTGACCGCCTGGTGCCAGCAGTGCATCCCCGAGATGGGGTCAGGGTGGACGGGGAACGTCAGGTTCTGGTGCACGCCGATCTCGGTCCACCACATCCTGGCCGTGTCGGGGTCCGACGACGTGTACGGGCGGGGTCCGTGCTCGACGTGCATCGACCAGCTCTCCCCCTCGTGGTGCAAAGAGACCGACGACATGGCTTGGCCCTGGCCACCGAGCTGGCCCTCGGGCTTCCAGCGGCCCATGTGGTGGCTGCAGGCCACGACCCCGGGGCGGATGCCCTCGGTGACCCACGCCTTCGCGACGAAGTAGCCGATCGCCGTCTCGACCCGCACGAGGTCGCCGGTGACCAGCGGCCGCTGCTCACCATGGGAGGCATCGCCCGGGTCCCCGGCGCCGAGCCGAGCGGCATCGACGGGGTGGACCCAGAGTGGGTTGGTGTGCGCCAGCTCGTCGAGCCACTTGGCATTGGCCGACCGGGTATGGATGTGGGTGGGGAGCCGGAAGGTCGACATGAGCACCAGCTCGCCGGGCTCGAGCGCGGACGGGTGGACGTGGCTGCGGATGTAGCCGGGCAGCGCGTGCTCGGGCCAACCCCATTGGGCGAGCGTCGACGAGTAGAACTCGAGGCGCCCCGAGGGCGTCGGGAACCCGCGCCGCACGACCGGGTCGCCGTCGACGACGACTCCGACCGGCCGCCTGCCGTCCGGGTCCGCTGGCGGCGTGCTCGTCGGCGCCATGTTCGTCGGAGCCTGCGGCGGCGCTGCGGAGAAGACGCGTCCGAAGCCGTCCACGGCCACGTCGACGAGCTCCTCGTCGGGCACCGCCTCCTCGTGACGCGCGCCCACCTTGCGCGCGATCTCGAAGGCGCCGTGCCGACGCATGTAGTCGAGGGGTGTGAGCCCCTCGGCCGCGGCGGCATCGGGCAACCCAGGCACCGAGTGGGCGAACATCCAGCCGTAGTACTCCTCGACGGTCAGCTTCGTGCCGGGGCAGGCCTTCGACTCGTAGTACTGGCGGATGCCGAGCGTGCCATCAGGGTCGATTCGCCACGAGAGCTCGATCCACAGCTCGTTCTCCTCCCACACCTCGCCGGGATTGGCGTCGCGGGTGTCGTCGAGCGGCTGGCCCAGCCGACGCCGTGCCTCGCGCAGGACCGGCTGTCGGAAGCCGATCCACTGGCCGTCGTACTGCTCGTAGGAATGGGTGTCGTGACGCTCCGGGGAGAGCCCGACGGGCAGCACGTAGTCGGCGAAGTAGGCGGTCTCGTTCCACGTCGGCGTGAGCGCCACGTGGCAGCCCACGAGCGACTCGTCGGTCAGGACCTCGACCCAGGACATCCCATCGGGATTGGTCCACACCGGGTTGTAGACGCGCGTGAAGTAGACATCGAGCTTCCCGCGCCCGTCCTTCAGGAAGTGGGGAAGGAGGAACGACAGCTCGTTCTGGGCAAGCGGGTACTCCACCGGCCAGGTGAGCTCGTTCCAGACGTCTGGGTGCGGGGGCACGTGGATCGGACGAGGCACGAACTTGTTCCAGGCGTTGGGGAACGTCCCGCCTTCGCACGCCACCGCGCCGAGCAGGGCGGAGATCATGAAGATCGTCCGGCTGACCTGCCAGCCGCCCAGGTTGCCCGCGGCAGCGGACCGCCAGTTGTGAGCGGAGAAACGGTGTCCTGCAGAAGCGACGACGTCTGCCACCTCCCTCAGCGTGGCGACGTCGATCCCCGACTCTTGCGCCGCGTACTCGAAGGTGAACCCCGCGTACTCTTCGCGCAGCGCCTGCTCGAAAGCCTCGAACGTCACCGGGAGCTCGGGGCGGCAGGCCGTCAGGTACTCCTCCCAGTTCCACCACCGGCGCACGAAATCGGCGTCGTAGGACCCCGTCATGAGCAGGTGACGGCAGATGGCCAGGTTGATGGCCGCCTCGCTGCCCGGCTGCGGGGCGAGCCAGTGATCCGCGTGGGTGGCCGTGTTGGAGAGCCGGGTGTCGACCACGATCACCTTCGCCCCCTTCGCCCGTGCCTCGATGATCCGCTGGGCGTGGGGGTTGAAGTAGTGGCCCGTCTCCAGGTGCGAGCTGATGAGGTAGATCACCTTCGCGTTGGCGTGGTCAGGGCTCGGGCGGTCGATCCCCATCCAGAACTGGTAGCCGGTGCGGCCTCCGCTCGAGCAGATGTTCGTGTGGGAGTTGTGGCCGTCCACCCCCCAGCTGGCCAACACCCGCTCGGTGAAGCCGTCCTCCCCGGGCCGCCCGATGTGGACCATGATCTCGTTGCGGCGATCCTCTTCGATCGCCCGGCGGATCCGTCCGGCAAGGTCGTCGAGCGCCTCGTCCCACGACACCCGCTCCCATCCGCCCGCACCCCTGGTACCGACCCTCCTGAGCGGGTAGAGGATCCGGTCGGGGTCGGTCACCTGGTTGATCGTCGCCGGCCCCTTGGCGCAGTTGCGCCCGCGAGAGCCGGGATGCTCGGGGTTGCCCTCCAGCTTCCGGATGGCGAGCGTGTCCCGGTCGACGTAGGCGAGCAGCCCGCAGGCCGACTCGCAGTTGAAGCACGTGGTGGGCACGAGGAGGTAGTGGCGCTCGGACCGCTCGGGCCACGACCGCGAGTCCAGCTCCACCCAGTCGTCCCATCGTTCCGGCGGTGGGAAGGCGGCGAGGTGGCCACCGCTCGGGCCCGGGTAGTGGGCCTCGTCGCCAAAGGCCGCGCTGCTCGCGCTGTTCGCGCTGCCGGCGCGCGCAGCGCGGAGCGCGGCCTCCATGCGGTCGAGCTCCGCCTGGCGGTTCCCGCCGTCACGTTGGGCCCAGCGCACGAAGCGGACGGCACGCATCGGGGCACTCATGCGAGCGGCACCGCCTGGCCGGCCTGGACGTACGCGTGCTTGTGGGCCGCGATCCCGAGCAGCGCCGCCACCGCTCCGACGGGCCCGATCCACGGGGAGAAGACTGCGACGACCGAGAGCGCGATCCCCACCCAGAAGAACGCCGCGAAGCGCCCGTGCACCATCTCCGCGACAGCCATGTGGACGTGCACGGTCGGGTGCCTGGGCATGGCCTCACCCGCCACCATGAAGAGATGGAGCGCTGCCGTCGCCGCGAGCAGGTCGGCGAGCCCGACACCCGTCGTCCCGATCGAGGTGCCCACCAGGTAGAGCGCGGCCGCGCCCACCATGAGCGCCTGGGCGAGCAGATGCGGTGCGAGCAACTGGCTCTGCCAGAGGTCCCGCCCGCGGGCCTGGGCGAACAGGTAGGCGGTGTACCCGGCGGCCAGGGCGGCCAGGGGGAGGCAGAAGCCCGCCACCACCTGCTCTGCCCCGACCGACCCGGAAGCCGCGGCGACCATCGCGGCGACAAGAGCAGCGCCGTACGCGGTGATGATGACCCCGCCGCGTACGAGCCAGCTGCGCCACTGCGGGCGGGCGAAGAGCATCCACACGCGCGTCGGGTGCTCGAGGTCCCACACGAGGATCGCACCGGTGAGAGCCAGCATCGCCAGCGCGAGCGCCGGCGCCGCCCAGCGGAAGAGGCCGCTCGTCCACGCGAGCCGACCGGCCAGCACCAGGACCAGTGGTGCAAGGTAGGCGCCCGACGAGATGCCCTTGGTCCAGGTGTAGAGGCTGACCCGCCAGTCCCAGGGCGCTGTGTGCGGGACGTCATAGGAGACGATCGCGGCGGCCGACGAGTTGTGCCCGCGCGGATCTCCGGCTGCGACGCGGCGTGCCCCGGAGGGTCCTTGCCCGGCCCAGGCGTAGATGCCTCCCGGCGGTCGGACAGCAGCAAGCGGGTCCAGCGTGGCACCGTCCGCGCCTCGGTAGAAGACTCCCGGGCGGGTCTCCTTCTCCGGCCGGCGCACGGCCACCGGCGACCGCTGCACGAGCTTCGCGACCTTGGACGTCGGGTCGGCGAGGTCCCCGACGGAGATGGCCTCCACCGGGCAGACGACTACGCAGGCAGGCTCGAGACCGAGGTCCAGCCTATGGGCGCAGAAGTTGCACTTCTCGGCCGAGTGGTCGTCGGGGTTGACGAAGATGGCGTCGTAGGGGCACGCGGCCATGCAGGCCTTGCACCCGATGCAGACCCGCTTGTCGAAGTCGACGATGCCGTCGGGCCGGCGGTACATGGCGCCCGTCGGGCAGGCCTCGACGCAGGGCGGATCCTCGCACTGGTTGCACCGAGTGACCTGGAAGGCGCGGCGGGCGTTGGGGAAGGTGCCGATGTCCACCGACTTCACGTAGGTGCGCGTGACCCCGATCGGCACCTCGTTCTCGGACTTGCACGCCGTGGTGCAGGCATGACACCCGATGCAGCGGGTCTGGTCGAGGACCTTCACCCATCGGGGGCGGGAGGCGACGTCGAGCACTCGGACAACCTAAAGAGGAAGTTGCCCCGCGTCAAAGGAATGTGTTCTATCGTTACCATTACGGAACTTCATGAATCCCTGCGAGGCCCCTCCAGCTCGCTCACGATCGAGCAGCTCCGGACGTTCGCGGTCGTCGCCGAGCACCAGCACGTCACCAGGGCAGCCAGCGCGCTGGGCCTGACCCAGCCCGCGGTGAGCCACCAGCTGAAAGCGCTCGAACGCAAGCTCGGGCTGGCGGTGTTCGAGCGCGTCGGCCGAGGCGTGCGCCTCACCGCGGACGGCCGCGCCCTGCTGCCTGCCGTGTCCTCTGCGCTCGCTGCCTTGCGTTCGCTCGAGGAGGCCGCCGCAGCCAGAGCTGGGCTCATCGAAGGCGAGCTCACCGTGGCAGCCAGCAACACCATCGGGATCTACCGGGTGCCGGCGTGGTCGGCCGGCTTCCTCGACCGTCACCCGGGGGTGGGTCTGCGAGTCCGGACGGTGAACACCCGTGAGGCGATCGGCCTCTTGCGCGGGGCCAAGGTCGACTGCGCACTGGTCGAGGGACCGGACACACACGACGGGCTCGAGGTGCTGGGGGTCGGGACCGACGAGCTCGTCGTCGTGGCGTCCGCCGGGCATCCGCTCGCCGGACACGGCACCGTGCGCACAGCCGACCTGGCTGCCCACCGCTACCTCGCGCGCGAGCGAGGATCGGGCACCGAGGCGCTGGCGGCCGAGCTGCTCGGCCCCGCCTACCGCGCAGGGCCGGTCCTCGAGCTCGGCCAGGTCGACGCGGTGCGCGCGGCCGTGCTCGCCGGGCTGGGGTTCGCGGTGCTGCCCCTTGCGGCGATCGGCGACGACCTCGACGCCGGCCGTCTGCGCCGGCTGGCCACCGAACGACCCGCCCTCGGACGCACCCTCTCCGCCCTGCGTCGGCCGGCATTCCACTCTCCTGCGCTGGACGCCTTCTGGGCGCACCTCGCGGCGCTGGCGGAGGGCGCGGGCTCGGCCATCTCCCGCGCGCGTTCCTCGGGCTCCCCGCGAGCAGCCCGCGAGGAATCCCCGCGAAGATCTCTTCATGGGCATCTGGAGGAATGAGGTCGTCCCCCGGGCGACCGACTTCCTGCTCGACACGGTCGAGATCCGCCGTCTGAGAGAAGAGACCGTCGGAGGGTTGCGCGGCGACGTGATCGAGGTCGGCTTCGGCTCCGGGTCGAACCTCGCCTTCTACCCGCCCGGGGTGCGCAGGGTGCTCGCCGTCGAGCCCTCGGCGGTCGCCGCCAGGCTGGCCGCCAAGCGGATCGCCTCTTCCCCTGTCCCAGTCGAGATCGTCGGCACCGACGCCCAGGGGCTCTCGATCGAGAGCTCGTCGGTTGACGCCGCGGTCTCGACCTTCACGCTGTGCACGATCCCCGATCCCGGCACCGCGCTGGCGGAGCTGCTCCGGGTCCTCCGCCCCGGAGGGACCTTCACCTTCTTGGAGCACGGGCTCGCGCCTCGTGCATCGGTGGCCCGCTGGCAGCGCCGGCTCAACCCGCTGCAGGCGCGCATCGCAGCGGGATGCCAGCTCGATCGTCCGATCGACCGGCTCGTGGCAGACGCCGGCTTCGTCCTCGGCGAGCTCCGGAACCTCCAGCTGCCCGGTCCTCGGCCGCTTCGGCCCTTCGGGTACCTCTACCTCGGCACCGCGACCAAGCCGACGCTCACCTCGCTCACAGCCTCAACCGTCCTGGCGCGGAACGGTTCACGGGATGGACCTCCCTTCGCCGGCATTGTCCGGATCAGGTGATCGGGGTCGCTGACATGTCAGCCTCTCAGCCCCTTCGGGCTCCCTCTGCCATCTCGTGAACCACGCCCATTCAACCGCCCCCACGACCGCCGCGTCAGGGCCGAAGGTCCCAAGCTCTTCGCGCTCACACGTCCACGAGCACCCGGCATCGCCATCCTCCGTCCGACGCAGCGATCTCCAGGGCGTGGTACGAGACCCCCTTGGGCACCGGTCCTACGAGCTCGACGTCGCTCGTGGGCACCACCTCCATGTCCCCCGCGAGGCTGCCGTCCTCCGCCTCGGCAAGGTGGAACCGGACCGGCACGACGCCAAGCGCGTCGACGACGTCGATCACCTCTTCGAGCAGCGACACGAGCACGTCCTGGGCACCGTCGGCGGGGGCCCCGAGCGCCAGCACGTCGGCGGTCGCCCGGTCCGGCACCTCCGCGAAGATCTCGACGAGCGCGAGCAGCGCCTCCGAGAGGCACGTGGCGCGGTCTGGGCCCCATGCCTCCAGCACCCGATCGGTGGTGTGGGGAAGGGGAAGCTGGCGGTGCCCCGAGCGAGCCACGCCAGCCGACGCGGCCCTCCTCGCTCGCTTCGTGCCCACTTTCCGAGGTTGCCCCGCGTCGAACCCGGGGGCGTAGAGGCGAAATGCCCGTTCACGTGCACGGCCAAGCGGACACACCGACGTCATCGTCATGACGCCGCCCAGGCGGGCCGGTCGCCGGCTCGCCGTGCGGTGCGGTGCCGGCCGGACAGGACGTTGGGCCCTGGATGTGCACCGGTCCTCGGCGCAGGCTAGCGGTGAGTGTGCAGGCCGGACGCGAAAGGGCGCCATCGCGGAGCCCGGAGAGAACAGGAGCCGGGGTGGAGCGGTTCGCGACGATCCGAAAGCTCCGCTCGGGCAACGCTTCGGTGCCGAACATGACCGACTACGTGACCGAGCGCGCGCGGTTCAGCTGGGACGAGGCCCGCAGATCGCTCGACGGGCTTCCCGGCGGCCAGGGGCTGAACATCGCACACGAGACGGTAGACCGCCACGCATCGGGTGGACGCCGTTCGCACGTGGCACTGCGCTGCCTTCCTCGCCACGGCGCGCGCACGGAGGTCTCGTACGGGGAGCTCGCACGACGCTCCAGCCAGTTCGCCAACGCGCTCGACGGCCTCGGCGTCACCCGCGCCGACAGAGTGTTCGTCCTCATGCCCCGCACGTCGTGGTTGTACGTGTCCGTGATCGGCGCGCTGAAGCACCGATGCGTGGTGTCCCCACTGTTCGCAGCGTTCGGCCCGGAGCCCATCCGTGAGCGCCTGGCGCTCGGCGGCGCACGGGTGCTCGTCACGACCCCCGACCTCTATCGCCAGCGGGTGGCGCCGATCCGCAGGCTGCTCCCCGAGCTCCGCCACGTCCTGGTCGCGACCTCGGAACTGGCAGCAGGGCCTCTCCGGGAGACGGCAACGGCGATCCCGGGCACGCTCGACATGGCTCTCCTGCTCGAGGGGGCGTCCGACACCTACGTGATCGGGCACACCGACCCGGAGGACCTCGCGCTCATCCACTTCACGAGTGGCACGAGCGGACCTCCCAAGGGCGCGCTCCACGTGCACGACGCGATCGTCTCCCACGATGCCACCGCCCGGATCGCCCTCGACCTGCGCCCTGACGACGTGTACTGGTGCACGGCGGACCCGGGCTGGGTCACGGGCACGAGCTATGGGATCGTCGCCCCGCTCGCCCAGGGCGTGACCTCGGTCGTCGACGAAGGAGGGTTCGACGCCGAACGCTGGTACGGCGTGCTCGAGTCCGAAGGAGTCACCGTCTGGTACACGTCGCCCACCGCGCTGCGCATGCTCATGGCAGCGGGGTCGGAGATGGCTCGAGGCCACGACCTGAGCCGACTGCGCTTCGTCGCCACCGTCGGAGAGCCGCTCGGTCCCGAGGTCGTCGTGTGGTCCGAGGACACTCTGGGCGTCCCAGCGCACGACACCTGGTGGCAGACCGAAACCGGCGCGATCATGGTCGCCAACTACGCGTGCATGGACATCCGCCCCGGTTCGATGGGGCGCCCGTTCCCTGGTGTCGTCGCGACCGTGCTCGCCCGCGACGACCAGGGCAATGTCCTCCTGAACGCCGACGGCACCGCTGTAGAGGCGGAGGCGGGGTTCGACGGGGAGCTCGCGATGCGGCCGAGCTGGCCGTCGATGTTCCGCGGATATCTCGGCGACGACGAGCGCTACCAAGCCTGCTTCTCCAAGGGCTGGTACCTGACCGGCGACCTGGCACGGCGCGACGCGGACGGCTACTTCTGGTTCGTCGGCAGGTCCGACGACGTCATCAAGTCCGCAGGTCACCTCATCGGACCCTTCGAGGTGGAGTCGGTGCTGATGGAGCACCCCGCAGTGGCCGAGGCCGGCGTGATCGGGATCCCCGACCCCATGGCGGGAGAGATCGTGAAGGCGTTCGTCTCCCTCGAGCCCGGCTACGAAGCCGGAGACGACCTGCGGCTCGAACTGCTCGGCTTCGCTCGGAAACGGCTCGGCCCGACCATGGCACCACGCGAGATCGCCTTCGACCAGCAGCTGCCCCATACTGCAAGCGGCAAGGTCATGCGGCGCCTGCTCAGGTCACGCGAGCCCGGCCTCGCTCGGGGCGGCACCGCGACGACCGAGGAGGGGCCATGACACGAAAGGCCCGCACCGGCATCCCACAAGCAGCGGAGGCCGCGAGGCCGAAAGGGACCGAGGAGCAGGCACGGGGTCTCGCGCCGAGCGTCAGCGGGCTACCGGTGGCGCCGACGTTGGCAGGTGTGCTCGTCGAAACGATCGGGGGGCGCTACTCGTCGGAGATGGGCATCGACATCGACGCCGGAGACCCGGCGGTCGAGCGCTGGTTCGTCGCCTCGACGCTGTTCGGGACGCGCATCGCTGCTGCCGTGGCCGAGCGGGCGTTCGCCGCCCTCGAAGCCTCGGGGATCCACAGGATCACCGACGCGGAGGCACACGAGTGGGGCGACCTCGTCGCGCTGCTCGATTCGGCCGGCTACGCACGCTACGACGAACGGACCGCCAGCCGCCTCCACGCCCTCGCCCGCCAAGTCACCGAGCGCTACGGCGGGGAGGTGGCCGAGATCGGCAGGAGGTTTCAGGAGCCCGAAGACCTGGCGGCGGCCCTCGACGAGCTCACAGGATGGGGGCCCGTCACGGTCTCCCTGTTCCTTCGCGAGCTCAGAGGCGTGTGGCCAGGGGCACGTCCCGACGTCGACCGGCGCGCGCTGTGGGCTGGGCAGCATCTCGGACTGCTCTCGCAGCAGAACCCGCTCGACCAGCTCGAACTGGTCGCCACGCTCTCCAGCGTCGATCTACGCGACCTCGAAGCCGCGCTCGTGCGGCTCACACTGGCCCATCCGAGGACCGGGGGCTGTCCAGGCGGACGGGGCTGCGTCGTGCTGGCGCGATCGGCGAAGCCAGGCGGGATCTTCCGGCAGCTCGCCCTACCAGGCGGTCGCACGATCACCGTGCGCACGATGCGAGCCGGCGACGGCCCCCACTTGGCCGCCCTCTACGCCAGCCTCGACGAGGAGGATGTCTACCGGAGGTTCTTCAGCACTCGCCTGCCCCCCGACTCCTTCATCATGCAGATGGCCGACGTCGCACATCGAGGCGGCGGCGGGTTGGTGGCGACCGTCGGCTCGGGCTCGTCCACCCCCTCGACCCACGACGAGCACGGAGGCACCGCGGAGACGATGGTGGCAGAGGCGACGTACACCCCGCTGACGAACGGCAATGCCGAGCTTGGGATCACGGTCACGCGCGGTGCACGGGGCTGGCTCGGTCCCTACCTGCTCGACGTGCTGGCGGAGGATGCCGCCGCGCACTGGTTCCCGAACCTGGAGGCCGACGTGCTCGCGGCCAACGCGCCGATGCTCGCGATGCTGCGACGCCGGGGGTATGCCGTCATCGACATGGCCGACCACCCGGTGTCCATCCTCATGACGGTGGGCACCGTCGGACGGGTCCCATCCTGGCCTCCGGCGCGCGCACCGTTCCGGGTGCTGGTCGAGGTGCCTTCGGGAAGCTGGGAGGCGGCCGATGCTCTTCGCCAGGCCGGTGCCGAGGTGCTGGGATGCCCCTCGCCATCAGGCGGATGGGCCGGGTGCCCGGAGCTCCGCGGCACGCCGTGCCCACTGGCGAGCGGGGCCGACGTCATCGTCGTTGCCGTCCCGGGCGAACCGGGAAGGCTGCTGCTCGGGGCACACCGGCGACTCCACGCGTCCGTGCCGCTCTGTGCCGAGCTCGCCCCCGGAGACCCGGACCCCGGTGTCCGAGTCGAGCGCCTCACCCGCGGTGCCACGGAGGCCGAGGTCGAGGCGATCCTCCGGCAGGCGGAGCGCCGTTCGCTCGAGATGGACGTTGCTCGACGCCCTGGCACACGGATCGCCGAGCGATGACCGACGAGGAGGCACGAAGCGTCGTGCGGGCGTTGCTCCACGAGGTGGCGCCCGATGCGGACTTGGACAGCGTCGGATCGGACGCGACCCTGCAGGAGTCGCTCGGGCTCGACTCGCTCGATTTCCTCGCCTTCGTCGACCGTCTCCACGAACGCACCGGGATCGAGATCCCCGAACGCGACTATCCGCGGCTGCTCACGATCGACGACTGCGTCTCGTTCCTCGTGTCCGCGACAGGACGTGAGCAGAGCACGACGTGAACGCAGCCCGCGGTGGTCAGGGACCGCTCACTTCGAGTACCATGCTGGCGCTCGGGGGTTGCATCGGCGTCATGGCGAGCACGAACGGATCGCCGGCGGTGCGCGCCGATGCCTCTCAGCAGATGCTTATGACCCTCGACACCGATTCCGCAGACCAGCTCGAACGACGCTACCGAGCACGCAGCCTGTGGCTGGAAATGGTCCCCGAGCCCCTGCGGCCCCGCCCGGCCCTTTCAGGGAACATCACCTGTGACGTGGCGGTCGTCGGTGCGGGCTTCACCGGACTGTGGACGGCGTACTACCTGAAGCGTCTCCAGCCCGACGCCAGGATCGTGGTCGTGGAGCGAGAGATCGCGGGCTTCGGGCCCTCTGGGCGCAACGGTGGATGGGTCTCCTCCAAGATCGCCGGGAGCTGGGACGTCTATGCGGCTCGTGCCGGGCGTGACGCCGTCGTCCGCGCGGAGCGGACCACGTACCAGACGGTCGACGAGATCGGCCACGTCGTCGCACAGGAGTCCATCGACTGCGGCTTCGTGAAATCGGGCATGCTGTCCGTCGCGACGAACGACCCTCAGGCGGCTCGGCTTCGCGCCGATCTCGAGACCGCGCGCGTGCACGGGATCGGTGCCGAGGATCTACGCCAGCTGGAGCGATCCGACGTCGACGACCTCGTGCACCTGCCCGACTGCCGATTGGCCCTCTTCTCCCCGCACGGCGCCCGCGTCGACCCCGCACGCCTCGCGCGAGGGCTGGCTGCCGCCTGCGAGCGCCTCGGCGTGACCATCTACGAGCGCACCGAAGCCCTGGGCATTGCACGCGGTCAGGTGCGCTGCCCCGGAGGTGTCCTGTCCGCCGACCACGTCATCAGGGCGACCGAGTCCTATACGACGCAGCTGCCAGGCGAGCACATGCGCTACCTCCCGCTCTACAGCCTGATGATCGCGACCGAGCCATTGCCGTCCAGCGTGTGGGAGGAGATCGGATGGCACGACGGGCTGTTGATCCGAGATCGCCATCACCTGTTCTTCTACGCCCAGCGCACGGTCGACGGGCGCATCGCGATCGGCGGCAGAGGGGCGCCATACCGGCTCTTTGAACCGATAGGCGAGACGTCCGAACGCGACACCGGGGTCCGGGCACGCCTCGAGGAAACCGTCCGTCGTCAGTTCCCCGCCGCAGCGGGCGCAGCGATCACCCACCACTGGGGAGGACCGCTGGCAGTGCCTCGAGACTGGTCCATGGCGGTCACCTACGACCGCGTGACGGGTCTCGGATGGGCCGGCGGCTACTCGGGCCACGGCGTCGTCGCAGCGAACATCTCGGGACGGACCCTGGCCGACCTCGTGCTCGGCCGCGACACGGATCTCGTGAGACTGCCCTGGGTCGGACATCGTGCCCGGACCTGGGAGCCAGAGCCCCTGCGCTACCTCGCGTCGAAGGCGATCGTCGCGGTGCTCGCGTCGGCGGATCGCTACGAGGACCGCTCGGACCGCCCCGCGCGCCGCACCCGAGCGCTCACGCCCGTCATGCCCCCCTCCTGAGGCCCGGCGGCGACCAGGAGGGGCGACAGCACGCCCCAGCCGTCACTTCGACGAGACTGCCTGCCGCTTGGAGATGACGTCGTAGAAGCCGTCGCCGATCGCGCTGACCGCGATGACCGTGAGGGTGATGAGCGCGGCGGGCAGCCACAGCTCCCACCAGTAACCGTCGAAGAGATGGTGGATGCCGAGCGTGAGTGTCTCCCCCCAGCTCGTCGCGGGCGGAGGCACCGAAAGGCCGAGGAAGGCGAGCGTCGCGAACAGAAGGATCGCTGTGGCGACCTTCAGGGTCGCTGTCACCACGATCGCTCCGATCGAATTCGGCAGGATGTGCCTGCCGACGAGGCGAAGGTGCCAGCTGCCGAACCCCGACGCAGCCGTGACGTAGTCGCGCGTCTTGATCGACAACGTCTCGCTTCGGACGATCCTGGCCGTCCCAGGCCAGCTCACCGCGGTGATCGCGACGATGATGAGGGGGAGCGAGGGCGTCAGCAGCGTCGCGATCAGGACCGCGAAGAAGAGGAACGGGATCGACAGGGTCATGTCGACGATGCGCATCATGATCGCGTCGATGACGCCGCCCA